>DFOX01000010.1 GCA_002376945.1 Patescibacteria group bacterium UBA3530 | reverse complement strand
ATTGACAGCATTAAGCTGACAAGTGATGGAACAGATGACGCAGTTGCCAAGTACGTGCTCTACAACGGTTCAACCAAACTTGGTGAAGTTACCGGTGGACAAGACACGGCAGAACTATTCCTTGCAGACGGAACACTGGTGGTTCCAGCAGACGACTACGTTCTGGTAACCGTTAAGGTGGTAATGAACCCAATTGACGGATCACAAGTTTCAAACGGTGACACCGTTGTTACCACAATCGCAGCATCAGGTGATGTTGACGGAACTGGTATGGACTCAGGTGTCGCTATTGACCCTGATGACACATCAGTTGACGGAAACACCATGACTATGTACGAGGCATACCCAACATTTGCGTTTGATAACTCAGGCGTAAGTACTGTGTTGGGAGCAAGTGCTAACTACCTAGCAGCTAAGATTGTTATCACCAACAATGGAGACAAAGACGTTATCTTCGACAGCGATGACTCGCTTCAGGTTAACTTCGAAATCTCAGGAACTCTATCAACTTCAACCGACGCAGTGTTCGCAGTTGAAACATCAAGCGGTAACACACTTGATACAGTGAACATGGGAGCAACAACAGGAAGTACGTCAGCAGATATTAACTTTGCGACGAATACACTTACTGTTCCAGCTGGTTCAAGCAAAGAGATCCAAATTCGCGTAAACACCGGAGGCCTTACAACCGACGGTAACACTCTCCAAGCATGGTTGAGTGATGACGCTGCAGCAAACATGGAATTCCGTGTTGACGGCGACGCGACTGACTACAATGAAGGTGATGTAGTATTCAAGGGTGACATCTACGGACCAACCCACGTGAATCCTTCATAGCCAGACTTTAGTCTGATCAACTTAGTTGACTTTGGTTAACTAGGCACGGGACAAAGCCCCAATTATGAAAATAGTTGGGGCTTTTCCCATGCTTGTACAGTAAAGGAGAAAGGGCGGTATCAAAACCGCCCTTTTTCTTACCCAACAAGCTCGTTGAGCATCTTCTCGACCATTCCCTCTGCTAGGTACCTTCTTTCAAGAAACCTGTGGACACGTACTTGCGCAAAGAATTGAGCTCGACCTCTTTTCCGGCCATATCAACCGCAAAGACATTGATCTTGCCGCCAATTGCACTGATGCCTTCGCGTGCGGCGGCCATCTTTTCGAACGTACCTCCAGTGAGGCCTGCGTCCGTTGAAATGTCGAGAATAAGTTCGGAATAGGGATCTGCTCGCGGGTGTTCGAGCACTCTGCTGATTGCAGCGAAGTGGTGCGTCTGGGAATCTATCAAAGGCCCTGTCGGGGTCCTCGTTCTGATGAAATCTGCAATTGCAGCCGCATCTTTTTCAGAGCGCACCAGTACACCCTGCTCCGGGGTAAGTTTCAGAAAACTGTTGCTCCCTCCCCACATGGCAACATGCACCAGAGTGGGTTGCGCCATAAGCGCTGCCTGTACATTCTCATCCAAGAAGGCGGCGATGTGGCCGTCTCGCTGGATCTCATAGTGGAGGAGTGTCTTGTCTGAATTGAAACCCTGTCGAGGATTCATGTCGGTGCTGTAGCTGTACATGCTTCCGGAGCCGTCGTGGAGTGACCAAAATTCCACAGCCACTCGTGTCGAGGCCAATATAATTGCAGGGGTCGACAATGAGATTGCGGTGGCACCAGCTCCCATGAGAAAAGCTCTTCGTGACATATCTAACCCTTTCCTTTTGGTATACTACTGTCGCGATATTACTCCCCTCCGAGAATCAAAACAACTTTACACACAATGATATATATCTCCTGGTCATAGGGTGGAAAAGTCCGGTGTACAGTGGTTTTAACTGTGCTACTATCAAAAATATGAATGTTTTGGGCACACTATCGAAAAGATGGTGGTTTTGGGTGATTATAATTCCACTTATATCGTGGGGTTCTTGGCAGGCGTACTTAATTTACGACGATTATGTTTTTTACGCTCCGGAACGTGCCAAATATCAAGAAGCGCTTGCTGATTATGCAAAATATGAAGCCGAACAACTCGCCTTGCAAGCACAATATGCTGCAGATACCAAAGGTGGCAAAACCCCGCAAGAGACCTGGGACTTATTCGTTGCAGCACTGGAGCGTGGTGATACGGATGAGGCGGCAAGTTACTATGTAGCAGAACAACAAAAACAGATGAAGGAGGATTGGAAAGGAATCAAAGAAAGAGGTTCATTAGACATATATCTTAATGACTTCAGCTTGATAGAAGGCGGCGATATGTTCCCAGACGGTGATCGGTATGAATTCTACACTGGTGACATTGATGGAGGACCCGGGTTTGTATATGTGTTGGTGAAAAATCCAATAACAGGAGTATGGAAAATAAAAGACTTGTAACAATTGGAATAACTGCCGTTTTGGGGTTGTTTGTAGTATCGAATGTTTCTGTCGAGCTGCTTCAGGTGGAAGCATACGCTGTTTCGCCACATGGAAAAATTACCGAGGCGATCATAAACGCATACGAGAGCACTCGTAACGATACATTTTCTCAAGCGGAAGAGATGGCAATGATTACTGGGAGTCGTGACGAGGATAAAGCAATGCGATACTTGAATCATTTTCACGACCCCACCACCGGAACAGGAGTGTTGAAATACGAATCATCCGCATCGTGGGTGAGTTCAATTGTTGAACAGGCAAACTGGGGTCTTGGAAAGTACGGCACGAGTGGATTAAAGAAAAACGCCCCATTGTTTTCTGGAGAAAAGGATTATACATGGGAGCGTGCTGTATATGAGTATGTATACGGAGAACCCGAGAGAGGCGCAGAAGCTCTTGGACACGTTCTTCACTTAATTCAAGATGCAACGGTTCCAGCTCATGTGCGAAACGATATGCATCCATACCAATGGGGGGTTGGCGACAAGGATGATTACGAGGAGTTCACCAAGAAAAATCTAACAGCGGCTTTATCAAATGCAGGATCAATTTCCGCCAAAAGATTTTCGAGTATACAAGATGCGATACGTAGAACTGCGAGATTTACGCAAGAGAATTTTATGAGCTCGGACACGTTGTTTGAGGGGTATTCTTTACCCAGTCGCGATTCGCTCCAACTTGAGGTTGCAGAAGGTGAAGGCAAGGGCCAATACTTTGGCGTTGGTTCGCAAGGAAAGGTGGTTCGTATATTCAGAGATCGTGATAAAGACAATGATGAAGTCATCGAAGCATACTTCATCACCGATAAAAACAACAAGATTCTCACAGAAAATTGGGAGGTACTTTCCCAGCATGCCATATCATCAGGAGTTGGTGTCCTCGACCTTTTTTTCAGGGAAGTTGAACAAGAGAAAAGAACTGGCCGTCTTCAGGCAATGAATAAAAGTCGTAACGAAACCGATCGATTCGTGAAAGCTCTTGCATTCACTAGAGATTCAAAAGCAAGATTGACCTCGCTTGCCGCAGCCGACATATATGAACTTAACAAAGAAGAAATGGACGGATACTTTGATGCAGCAGCAGCATATGGCATTAATGTCCCTGCAATTGCTCGAGAATCGGCACTGAAGGAAAAAACACCAAGAAGAGAAACACAACCGGCAAACGTTATTACCAGTATTCAACAGCTACCTACGAGAACAGTACAACAAACATCTCAACCGACTCAAGTATCACCACCACCAGTTGTACTACCTCCGGAAAGAGTAGCTCAAGTGACAACAATACCAACACCGACGATAGTGCCAGAGCCGGTCCTCGTTCCCGCACCCGTTATTTCACCAGCTCCCACGCCAAGTAATCCATCTCCATTCTCACCTGGAGGATATGCGTATGGAGGGGGAGGAGTTTCCGCTGACACTGAAGCGCCCGATGCTCCGGTGATCACGACCGACTTGTCAGAAGTTTTTGCAACCACAATGCCACATATAGCGGGAACTGCCGAGGCAGGAGCGACGATAACACTTGCATATGCATCGAGTACGGAATCAACGGTAGCAACAGAGGGAACATGGGAATTTTCAAGCACTGCATATGCTGAGGGAACGACTGCTATTTTACTTACCGCAACCGATGATTCAGGAAACGTATCGAGCGCAACTGATGCTGTGGTGCGCGTAGCAATAGTGCCCGATGTTCCAATACTCACCAGTCCCACAACAACGAACCTTGCAACCACCACTGTCACGTTCATGGGCACTGCAGATGATGGAAATATACTCACGGGAGTAATCGGGACCACGACTGCAACAACAACAATTGTGAATGGATTGTGGTCACTCGGGCCTTTCGTGCTCAACGAGGGAGATACTGCAGTGTCTTTTAAACAAACAGATGATGACGGAGATACCTCTTCATCCTACGCCTCTACTTTTACAGTTGATACCACGGCACCAAGTGCGTCTGTTGTACAAATTGTTGAATGTGCATATACACTCAGAACTGATGGAGGGTGCTTGCTTGCAGATACTGACGCAACCGTCAGCTGGTCTGCTATCGCAGATGCCGCATACTACGGTATTACGGTAGGAGGTGTCGAGGGTGCAACAACTACGACAACAACTACGGCAATTACGCTTACGGATAATGCAACCAGTACCGTAGCGGTCATTGCCTATGATAGTGTGGGAAATACATCCACCTCAAGTGCCGTGACCGTGGAAGTTATCACGAGTCCCATTGTTATCAGCGAGATCGCGTGGGGAGGAACCGTTGCTAATGAAGATGATGAATGGCTTGAACTCTATAACCGTACCAATTACGAGCTCGATGTTTCAAATATAACCATTACTGATTCAGATGGAGGAACTTCAATTCCTCTGTCCGGCACCATCGCAACCGACCCTGTATACTGGAACTACAGAACATACATTATTGAACGCGGTGACGGATCAGCTACCACTCGACCGGAAGATTTGGCATACACGTTCGATACGCTGTCCAATAACGGGGAAGAGCTCGTGATGATGCTTGCAACCAGTACGATCTCCGTTGTGTTGGACAGAACTCCTGCAGTTTCAACATGTGCGGGATGGTGTGCCGGCGATGATTCTGACCGAAGGCGATCAATGGAAAGAATTGACGTAGATGCTTCGGGGGCACTCGCATCAAACTGGAGGACACATGATGGGTACTCATATACCATATACAAAGATTCGGGATCAAACTATATTTTTGGAACTCCTTGGATGGAGAATAGCGCAGGATTTCCGAGTTTTGGGTATTACTGCGCTCCGTACACCACTCCGTTTGAAGAGGGAGGAACATACAGTCCGACTGTTCCTGCGAAAATGGAGATAAAAAATTGTACGTATCTCTCAGGTGGATATAGCAAGATGTCAATTCCAACGAGAATTAAATCACGGGGGTACGGGGGTCTATACAAAGGTTCCGTTGGAAACAGTACGCGAATTAACTTCCACATGCTCGGTGGTATCAATTCTGCTCAAAATGGAGATATAAATGATTCGCTTGAAAATGGAGACAACATGTTTACGGTACTGTGGAGAACACACCCGGTACCTTCATCAAGTCAGTACACAATATACTACAATGAAATGAATGATTATCTAACGGGAGCAAGCACCACCACACCAAGCACTGATTACGAAATTATCAATTGGATTTATAGCGAGTAGTATGAAAAACATCATCAATGGAACTTTTGTGAATTTTCTTTCGGGATTTATCATCATCCTCTCAATCAGTCTTGGGCTGGTGTTGGTGATTAACTTCTATGAAGTAACTGCAAAAAGCGTAGCGCAATCTGCGGCAGCGTTACTCTTTTTGAAATAACCATTGCATACATAGGTATTTTGCGGTATCGTTCCTCTCAACGGGCTTAAGACAGTGCGCTTCTATCGCGGTGATAGATTCAGACGTACCGAGGTCGAGCAACTACACATGTAGAATGGTCCGTTATTTACTGGCCATTTTTACATTATGGCAAAAACAAAAGAACAAAAGAAAGCTATACTCGAGCGTCTTGAAGACGCTTTTAAGAGTTCAACATCAACGGTGTTTGTTCACTTCACCGGTCTTCCTGTTGGTGAGGAGACAGCACTTCGGGGAGGTTTGCGCGAAGAAGGAGTATCCTACTTTGTTGCACGAAAGACCCTTATGGGCCGCGCTCTTGATACGATTGGTATAGAAGGTGAACAACCTGAATTGGAAGGGGAAATAGCTATCGCGTACGGATCAGATGATCCAACAGCACCCGCGCGAAATGTGCACACATTCGTTAAGAAATATGGCGATAAAGTTTCCATTGTAGGAGGTATCTTTGAGGGGCGCTTCATGGATGCTTCAGAGATGAATGAGGTTGCAACAATACCTCCAGTAGATGCACTACGTGGAATGTTTGCAAACGTTATCAACTCACCAATACAGGGATTGGTTATAGCGCTTAATGGTATCGCAGAGACAAAAGAAGCTTAATAGAAATAATTAACCAAACATGACAGATGAAAAAAAGGATGAAGCAGTAGTTGAAGAAACTCAAGAGGAAGCTGTTGTAGAAGAAACTCAAGAAGAAACAGCTTCTGATGAGGAAGAAGTAACAGTTCCCGATGAGTATAAAGACCTCATCGAAAAGATCGAAAAGATGACGGTTCTTGAACTGCACGGACTGGTAAAAGTTCTTGAAAAGAAATTCGGTGTTTCAGCTGCAGCTGTTGCCGTAACAGGAACTGTTGGAGGAGATGGAGGAGCAGAAGAGAAGAGTGACTACATCGTACACTTGAGCGCAATCGGCGACTCAAAGATAGGAGTAATCAAGGCAGTGAAAGAAATTCTCGGTCTTGGTCTTAAGGAAGCAAAGGAACTTGTGGAAAGCGCACCAGCTGATCTTAAGAGTGGTGTGAAGTCAGAAGAGGCAGAGGAAATGAAGAGCAAGCTCACCGAAGCAGGTGCTTCAGTGGAGTTGAAATAGTACTACTTCCGAATATACAAAAACCGCGGACAGTCGTTCGCGGTTTTTGTGTCGCTTGACATTGTGATATACAATGTATAGCATCTAGCTGATGAAGTATTTTGAATGGGATGAGGCGAAGAATAAAAAACTCATCAAAGAACGAGGTATTTCATTTGAGATGTGTGTCACGTATATCAAAGAAGGGTTCCTCTTGGATGATATTGAAAACAAATCAAAACATAACCATCAGCGAGTTTTTTTGATAAACATTGAAGGGTATGTATACCGGATACCGTACGTTGAAGATGACGAGAAAATATTTTTTAAAACAGCATATCCAAGCAGCCGAGACACCAAAAAGTATTTAGAAAGTAATTAAAGTAATATGAAGCTAAAAAGAAATGTAACACTGACAAATGAGGAGAAAAAACTTGATGCCGCGATACTTCGTGGGGATTTTACTCCCGTTGCTCACTTACAAAAACGCAAGAAGGAGGTAGAAAATGTGGCCCGAAATACAATTGCAAAAAATAAGACTATCACCGTCCGACTTTCAGAGCGTAATCTTAATCGTCTCAAAGCTGCTGCAGCGCGAGAAGGTATTCCCTATCAGACATTTGTCAGTGCATTGATACAAAAGAACACATAATACAAAAATCGCGAACGACTGTCCGCGGTTTTTGTATAGGAGGTGGCTGTGGTAAACTACACTTCAATGAATGATGTATTGAGTGCACTATTTGGATCTTCTGCTCGCGTGAAGATATTACGATTGTTTTTGTCTAATTTAGACACGAGCTATACTGCTGCCGAGGTGGGGAAGAGGTCCAAAGTACATACACAGACCGTACGAAAAGAACTGAGTCTATTCACCAAAGTAGGTCTTTTAAAAAAACATACCATTACCGAAACGGTAACAAGCGGTCGTGGAAAGAATATAAAAGAAAAAAAGAAAAAAGTACCGGCATATGTTGTAGATCGGTCTTTTAAAGATTTAACTGCATTGCGAAATCTCATACTCAACATTGCGCCGACCGATAATGTGGGTGTTGCAAAGAAGGTGGGGGGTGTTGGGAAGATTAAGCTGATTATCACTGCAGGAGAATTTATACAAGAAGAAGACAGTCGTGTTGATATACTGATAGTAGGAGACACACTCCGTGACGCACGTCTCAAAGCAGTTATTCGAGACATAGAAGCCCACATGGGTAAGGAACTTCGCTACGCAGCATTTTCGACGGATGACTTCATGTATCGGTTAAGCATTTACGATCGATTGATTCGAGATGTGCTGGACTACCCGCATCAGATAATTGTAGATCGTCTTGCCGTTGGCTGGCAGGATGTACATATGCGCAAAAACAACTAACACATTACTCCACACCTCTACAAACCCCACCACCTATTGAGTGGTATGATTATAGTAGGTCGTAACTAACAATTATTAAGTTTCAAATATAACGCCTAGGCAAAATTATCGTTATGTTGATTCAATCATGGGCTGCTGCAATACAGCAGTCATTCCAAGAAGTTTGGTTGAACTTTGTGGTATTTGTACCAAGTATCGTGGTAGCGATTGTCATCTTCGCTATCGGATGGATAGTGGGGGTCATTTTGGGAAGAATCACAGCGCAAGTTGTGGATGCTCTTAAAATTGATAACGCACTTCGTTCAGCTGGTCTTGAAGAGGCAGTTAATCGAGGAGGTTTCTCACTCAGTGCCGGAGGGCTACTTGGCGGACTTGTAAAATGGTTCGTTATCATAGTGTTCTTGATGGCCTCAGTAGATGTTCTTGGATTGCAACAAGTAGGATTCTTCCTCAACGACGTTGTACTATACTACTTACCACAAGTGATTGTTGCAGTACTAATTCTTTTGATCGCTGCAGTACTTGGTGAGTTTGTAAAGAACTTTGTAACCGGTGCAGCTCGAGCCGCAGAAATGACATCAGCTCATTTTCTCGGTGGAGTAGCTAAGTGGTCTATCTGGATCTTTGCGTTCCTTGCAGCACTTGCACAGCTAAACGTTGCAACAGCATTCGTACAAACGTTGTTTGCAGGTGTTGTTGTAGCTCTTTCACTTGGATTCGGACTCGCATTCGGTCTCGGTGGGCAGGCGTCAGCGGCAAAGTACCTCGAACAACTTCGTTCAGAAATGAGTCACAAAAAATAGTCTCTCTATTTTTGAGTAAAGCACCCGTCACCAGGCGGGTGTTTTACAATGGTCAAAATACTCAGCAATTCTTATGCGAGCCGGGACGGCTTCCTTCCCTCTAAATTTGGCGTCTATTTTGTTGACACAAGTATATACTTTCAGTATGCAAGCAAAAATTCAAAAGCGGGGCAACAGCTTAGCGGTACGTTTACCAAAGGAGGTGCTTGATAAGATACGAACACTCATTAATGAATAGGTAATTTCGTTGACATTTTTCTCACTTCGTATACAATGTCGCCCACGTATATGAGTAGTGTATTAAGTCCAAAAGCGAGCCAGTGAGGTGACTTTTAATTAAAGCACTGAGGCCGCCGACGCGGCTTTTTTCATTACCGCATACGGTGTACTTTGACAGTTACATAACATTGAAATCGACATGCAGAATAGCGATGTCCTATTTGATTTTGTGGTCTAGCCGACCACGGGTCTTTCCGTGTAGGACACGCATTGCATTTTGTCACTCAGCGAGAGTGACTAATTTGAGAAGTTGTTCAAAATGACGAGCCTCACCGGGCGAGTCGGAACAGCTTCGACCGTCACCATAATGGTGGCGTCAAGACACAAACAAAGCGGTTAGTGGAACTCCTTACAGGAAGTTCCATTAAGGGCGCA
>DFOX01000013.1 GCA_002376945.1 Patescibacteria group bacterium UBA3530 | reverse complement strand
CGAAATGAATTTAAATTTTTAACTTCAACCTTAGTACCTAATTCGTCCTTATTTCTAGCCAAAGATATATTTACCTCCACTCGCATCTCTCCCTTCTCCATGTGCGCGTGCGAAGCTCCAAGAGTCCTGAGCAGTAACTGTAATTCGCGTGCAAACGCGCCTGCCTGTTTTGCTGAATGTATTTCAGGTTCAGTAACCAACTCCATTAAAGGAACGCCCGCACGGTTAAAATCTACAAAGCTCTGCGTGGTGTCTGATGTATGTGAAGATCGTGCCGTATCCTCTTCAAGATGTATTCTTGTCAGCCCCACACCCAACAACGAACCTCCTGATACCAGCGGAAATTCATACTGACTTAATTGGTATGCTTTTGGAATATCCGGATAGAAATAATTCTTACGGTCAAACTCCGAGTAGTCTGCCAAATTACCATTCACGGATAGTCCCACACGCAGTACCTGTCGAATTGCCTCCTTGTTTATCGTTGGCAGTACGCCGGGGTGTGCCATACATACTGGACATATGTTTACATTGGGGATCTTTTCGTCTGAATCATTCTTCGAATTACAGAACATCTTCGTCGTAGTACAAAGCTCTGCGTGTATTTCAAGACCAATTGTTGGTTCGTATGTCATGGCGGTATGGTAAAACGTTTTCAGCAAAAAAGCCACTTACGATGCATCAAGGGTCTCCACAAAGTGTACAATGCCGTCCACAAATGTCTTTACTGATGCGTCATCATAGATTGAAATTGCAAATACTTCGTCAAATGCACTGCGCAAACTCGCCACTAAAGACTCAATTTCTGCAGCATCCACCAAGTCTGCCTTGGTAAGCACCGCCACTCTCGGCTTTTGTGCAAGACTGGGGTCATAGGCAACGAGCTCGGCCATCAGAGCTCGCTGTGCCGATATCGGATCATCTTGCTCAACCGAGATGCAGAAAATAAGGGTTTTTGTCCTATTTATGTGCTTTAGGAACTTGTGCCCAAGACCTCGGCCCTCCGAGGCGCCCTCAATTAGGCCCGGTATATCAGCTATGATATGACCAAACAGGTCTCCGAGATTGGGATCGAGGGTCGTAAATGCATAGTTGCCCACTTTCGCCCGAGCATTAGTGATCGTATTCAGAAGTGATGTTTTACCGACATTGGGATATCCAACCAATCCGAGATCCGCGATGATCCTGAGTTCGACTGTAAGAATACTCTCACTTCCCGACTTTCCCTCGGTTGCCTGCATGGGCTTCACATTTCGGGAACTCTTGAAATGTTCGTTTCCCAAACCACCGATGCCACCTTTGAGCACCACGTGCACCTCTCCTTCCTTGAGAAGCTCAAAAGTCTTTTCGGTACTTTCAACTTTTACAATCGAGCCGATCGGAAGATCAATTGTGACATCATCACCATCATGCCCATGCAAACTGTTTCCACCGCCGGCTTCACCATCGCCCGCTTTGAAAGTTGTTTTGCTTCGATACTTACCAAGAAGTGCGGTGTCGCGCACTGCTCGGATAAGGACGTCTCCGCCTTTTCCGCCATTGCCACCGTTGGGACCTCCTTTTTGATTACTCCGAGTGCGATTCCAGCGAACAACTCCATCCCCACCTTTGCCTGAAAAAGCCCTAAATTCGATTTCGTCAATGAAATTCATAAATATTTTTATCCACTAAACTTTCATAAACTACTGCACTTGCGACTTACTTCAATTTCTTCAACATGGAGCGATAACCACCTAATCCGGCTGCCATTTTCCCCTTGATTCTTGATATGGTTGCAGAGCTCATACCGGTCAGTCGCTCAATTTTGCGATAGCTCACTCCAAAATGGAGCATTTTTGCTGCCTTCCATCTATTGGCTGCACCTAGTATTTCCTTTTTTGTATAAATGTCGCCAAAAAATGCTCTAGCTTCTGCTAAATTTTTCAACTGCACCATTGCAAGCAAAAAGTCATCTGTGTCATCATTAATCCACTCGTGTTTTTTCATATCGCTTTATTATACTACAGCAATTTTACAAACAAAAGCAAAATGTGGGCAACCGAATTTCCCTACCCTACGTAAAACGCGTGCCAACTGCACTGGTAACTGCTACTATCATTGCTCCAAGCAGCGCGGGGAGAGCTCCGGAAACGGTAAATCCATCAATAAAAGTTGAGAGCAACCAGAATATAAACGCGCTCAAAAAGAACGACGAGAGTCCTAAGGTGAGAAGATGGATGGGAAAAGTTACGATAGTAAGAAGCGGTTTGAGTGTGACATTTGCTACTGCCAACAACAGAGCAATCACGAGTGCGGTGTACAATCCGTCCACAGTGATCCCTTCAACCACATACGCGGAAAGTAAAACGGCCAATACTATCAATGAGAATCTAACGAGCATACGCTTTTGATAGTATCAGACAGAGGATTTTCATGCAAAAAGCTCTTACAGTGGCATTTTGGGACAAATTATGCCTGTTTCGTGTGTTGTATGTGCTCCTTTGAGTTAATCAGGCCACATTTCTTGTACTTAAGACCAGAGCCGCACGGACACGGATCATTTCGTCCCACCTTAGGCGACGCATGTGCTTTATCATTTCCATCTTGACGACCAATATCTACCGCCCTATTATGTACCTCCTGCATTTCTTGAGTCTCGCGACCAGAAAACATTCCTCCTGATAGTTGTGGTAATAGTTTGATAACATTCTCCTCGTACGCATGCTGGAGATCATTGAACAGACGCAATCCCTCCTTTTTATACTCGATAAGTGGATCTCGTTGTCCGTATGCTCGTAAATTTACACTGCTTCTGAGATAATCCATGGTCTCAAGGTGATCAACCCACAGTAGGTCAAGTGTTTGTAAAAGAACTCTCCGCACCGCGGTAACAAAAGAGTCCTCTCCAAGAGTACGTTTCTTGTCTACAACTATTTGTGCCACACTCTCATCATCCCCTACTATCTCCATAAGGGCATCCTCGACTACGACTGTATCACCAAGTAATACGTTTCTTCTCTTCTCGTACAATGACTTTCTCTGGAGATTCATGACATCATCATAGGCAAGTACTTGCTTCCGTGAGTCAAAATGAAATCCTTCGATTTTTTTCTGAGCAGACTCCAGTGAACGTGTAATTATTTTGTTTTGAATAGGTTCATCCTCAGGAATACCAAAACGTCCCATCATTCCTTTTATCGTGTCGCTCGCAAACACCCTCATGAGCGAATCTTCAAGAGATACGAAAAATTGTGTCTCTCCCGGATCACCTTGACGACCGGAGCGTCCTCTTAGCTGATTATCAATACGGCGAGCTTCGTGTCTTTCTGTACCCAGCACAAAAAGGCCTCCAAGATTTTTGATTTCCTCTTGTGCTGCCTCGTCAGCATCTTCACCACCGAGTTTGATGTCCACTCCCCGTCCTGCCATGTTTGTAGCAAGCGTAACCGCACCTCTTCGTCCGGCATCTGCGATAATGTTTCCCTCTCGTTCATGATTTTTAGCATTTAGTGCCTCATGGGTGATACCTTCTTTTTGTAGATAGAGACTCAATAATTCATTCTTTTCAACTGAAGCAGTTCCGATAAGGACTGGTTGTCCTTTCTCATTAAGCTCCTTAACCTTGCGCGACAGTGCTTTAAATTTACCTTGTTCTGTTTGGAAAATGAGATCATTATGGTCAATCCTCTGAATTTCATTATTCGTTGGAATTTCTACGGTATGTAAGCCATACACTTTAAAAAATTCCTCGGAACTGGTCACTGCAGTACCGGTCATCCCGGATAACTTCTCATACCCGCGAAAGTAATTTTGATACGTAATAGATGCGAAAGTTCGAGACTCCTGTTGCACAGGAACTCCTTCTTTTGCTTCCATGGCTTGATGTAATCCTTCACTCCACCGTCGCCCAGGTTGCATCCGCCCGGTAAATTCATCGACAATGATTACCTCACCATCACGCACCACATAATCTTTATCATTCTCAAAGAGTGCTTTTGCTCGCACCGCAGTCTCAAGGTGATGCACATATTTAATACCCTTATCCGTATATATATTATCCACCCCCAATGCACTCTCGGCTTTTTCGATACCACTATCGGTAAGTTGAATTGCCTTGAGTTTTTCATCAACCGTATAATCAGTATCTCTCTTGAGTGTTTTTGCAATCATTGCAAATTGAGTATAGAGTTTCTCGGCATCAGCTGCCGGTGCGGAAATGATTAAGGGGGTTCGTGCTTCGTCAATGAGAATTGAGTCTATTTCGTCAACGATTGCGAAGTGGTGTGCGCGTTGCCGAAGCTCAGACTTATCATACGAAATATTATCTCGTAAATAATCAAAACCGAATTCGTTGTTTGTGCCGTAGGTAATGTCAGCTTGGTACGCCTCTTGTCGTGTACACACCCGTAGGAAGTCCTCGACAATCTCGTGAGACCCCTGCGCATCTCGTTCTTCATCAAGTGATGCACTTGCTTCATCGGTGTATATATATGAAACTTCGTGGTTAATAACTGCTACCGTCATACCCAAGAAAGCATATATCTGCCCCATCCACACCGCATCGCGGCGAGAAAGGTAGTCATTAACAGTGATTACATGCACCCCTTTCCCGGTAAGCGCATTGAGATACGCAGGAAGAGTTGCGACCAATGTTTTTCCCTCGCCTGTGCGCATTTCAGCAATATCTCCGTTATGCAATACTGCTCCTCCAATGAGTTGCACGTCGTAGTGCCTCTGGCCAAGAGTTCTTTTTGCCGCTTCCCGCACAGCTGCAAAAGCTTCCGCCATGAGAGATTCCAGTGTTTCTCCTTTTGCTAAACGAGCTTTAAATTCGGATGTTTTTTCACGTAACGCTTCGTCACTTAAGGTAGTAAACTCATCTTCCAAGGCATTTGCATGAGTAACAACCGATGAAGATCTCTTCAATGCTCCTGCATTTTCGTCACCTAGTAGCTTTTTTATTCCTTCAAACATGTTAAAAAATCACAAACACTGTGGAAGGCGGGTGCGAGCTCCAAAACGAAAATCTTTATGAGTGCCGCCGCCCTCCACGGTGCTTGCGACTCGCTAGCAAGTATACCACTTAATCTCTTTGAGTATATACAAAAAGAACCCCGTCGGGGGTTCTTTTTGCGATTTTCGTTAGCCACACACAACTCAATGGATGTGACACTCAAGTGCAAGTATAGCATGTTTGAGTAATAAATCAAGCACAATTTGCACATTTATGGCGATATTGTTTTTAATATCCTCTCCCCTTCGTTTTTAACATCGGGATTGAGTGTAATGGCCAACTGTATGCTCTCGATTGCCATCTGCTCGTACCCCGCTTGATTGTAGGCAGCGCCGAGTACAAAAGCATTTTTTATGGAACCTTGCTCTAGAAAACTCATCTTCCAAATTCTGTTGGCAATGGAAAATTCTTTTTTTCTGATAAGGGAATTGAGGACTGCACCCTGTAGTCCAAGGTCGGGCGTATTTTTGTACAGTGCTTCAAATTTCTCCACATCTCCATTCTCTATCAGCGCTATTGCATAGAAGAGTGCTGCAAGAGAATAACTCTTATCTAGCTGATATGCTTCTCCTGCCAGTTTCACCGATTCTTCAACAGCACTTCGTCCTAGAGCATTATTTGCCAGCTTCAATATGATGGATTGTTTTTGAGGACTTAACGTACGAGCACGTATGAGCTCTTTCTGCTCCTCCTCAAGTTGACCAAAAGAAGCATGTACGTCCGCTAGAAATACGGGAAACCGAGCATCTCGTGGAGCACGTTCTTTTTCAAACATCATCCCACGAACTGCGCTCATGTACCACGCGTTTGCAACGCGCTCATCTACCCAACTCCTCCCGGCAAATTGTCTTGAGGTAAATGCGATTTGCTCATTAGCTTCCTGAGTTCCGTATGTATCCATTGCAGCTGCTTTGGTCAATGCTTCCAAAGAAGACATCGCGAGCTGGTTGGCTGTTGCAACATCTCCTTTATCGGCATATTCGTTAGCCCATGCGGCGCTCCGTAGTCCATCTAAAATCAACATGTTGGCTTGCACAGCTTTACCATTCACGGAAAATATCAGCAGCACCGCTACAGGCACGATGATGCACACCAACCACTTCGAAAGTCTATCCCTCTCTTTATGCTCCCTACTCTCTCTTCGTTCCCAGACATCATCTGAAACCGCTACTATCCATGCAGCAGTCGAGAAAAAGAGTATGTAGCTGATAACCTGATCAAAGACTGTGAGATTTTGGAATGTGTATGCCGTCAGTAACCCCAAGAGCAACCATTTCTGCACACCATTAAAGTGGGTGGTTCTGTACACGAGCAATAGCAGTGCTAGATATATGGAAATATAGGCGAGCAAACCAAGTCCTCCGGAAGATATTGCCCAATCAAATACAAAGTTGTGGGTGCGATCATACCACGGCTCCATACCATACATCCGCGGATCGTAGTTGAAGTTAAATACATAATTAAAGTTCTCCTGGCCCCACCCTAACAACGGCTTCTCTTTAATACCCGTTATCGCCATGTTCCAGACGATGGTCCTTGCGAATATAGAAGGGTCTTCTAATGAAATGGTTGCGAATCTGTTCAACAGATTATTTTCTCGAATGATAGTACTGTCTTTTACCATCCAAAACCCGACGGATGTGACAAGGAGTAACGCTACCAACGCAACAGCTATGCCAAAAACAATCCTCTTCTTTCTGTATGAGAATGCGATGCCCGCCATACTCAACAGTATCCCAATCAGTATCCCCAATGTAGCTCCTCTAGTTGAAGTTAAATACACTCCGTAGAGAAGAAATGGAATGGGTAAGAAATACAGATACCTTTCATATTTTGAAACTTCATCTCTAAATGCCAGAATAAGCGCTATGAATATATGAAATAATGAATACACCGCCAAATATATTGGGTTACCCAGCGTTGAATAGAGTCGTGTAGATTCATTGGAAAATGACTGTAGCAAAACATGTATCGAGATGAGTGCACTTACACCAAGCGAGATTCTCCAAAACCAAAGCCATGCTTTTTCTCCCACCATTACAGACTGAGCAACCATCATATACGCAAGGATGTGTAGTAGTGTAATGAGTCCATCCATTCTTTCGTAATTGCTCCAAAAACTTTTGAAAAAATTCTCGCCAAGAAAATCAGCTATCGCCGTTATTCCCACAAATGCAGTTACTGACACGAGCACTAATGTCCACCGGGGCCTGTACTTCTCATTGATTATCGCAAGGAGTAACCACGCACTGAAGATAATCTCAATGATTACACGGAAAGCTACATTCTTCCCAAACACATATGGAAAGAAAGTGTTGTCAATCACAATCAACGCCACAAAGGGGAGCATACACACTCCCGTTATAATAATTCGTTGCAGTATTTTCTCGAGAGTCATGACGTACAGTATACCAAATGCTATCCGTGATGCTTTTTTTGAAAACTCCTAGTATTATGAGAAGTCATGTATCTATTGCGAATATGTAAACCTTTTCTCAAAAAGTATTTCATTACTGAGCATGTTTGGATGATCTGTCGTTATATGCTGAACAAAAGATCGTATGCCCTAAACAACTTGGACAACAAAATGATTCGTATTCTACACAAAAAAAGGAAAGGGTTCTTCGTTGAAATAGGTGCAAACGACGGAATCACACAAAGCAACACATACAAATTGGAGAGGCGGTATGGATGGAGAGGTGTACTCATCGAACCAACGTTTAACAACTTCATACAATGTGTTGAAAATCGTAATAAAGAAAATGTGTTCGCATTTTGTGCTTGTGTAAGTTTTCAATATGATAAGGAGCTCTTAGAACTTACATATTCGAATCTAATGACGACAGGAAAAACGAGCTCTATTCAAGCACAAAAACATTTGCAACGAGGAGAAAGATTCACTCACCCAGCTACGCACGTGACACTGCATGTACCCGCCAAAACCATGAATCAAGTACTCATTGATGCGAATGCGCCTAAGCATATTGACTTACTGAGTCTTGATGTAGAAGGAGCGGAACTTGACGTGTTACAAGGAATTGATTTTTCGCTGTACACATTTTCATATATTTTGATTGAGTGTTGGGATCTTGAACGCATACGTTCTTACCTGAAACAGTACGGATATGCAGTGGACACACAGCTCGGTCACCGAGATTGGTTGTTTGTGCAAGCGACAACATAGTTTTTTATGCAAAGAGTACGCAGTAGCGAAAATCATATTGTACACTTGGCCAAAGGTAGCTTCTGGCTTCTGGGTTCTCACATGATTGCAAGTATAACCGCTTTTATGGTAACCATACTCATCACTCGAGCACTTTCGACAGAAGCATTTGGTCAGTATAGATTTATACTTGCCATTATTCCTATTCTTACTATTTTCACCCTACCTGGTATATCACAGACTCTCGTGAGATCCACCGCACTGGGTAACGGTATAAACTTAGTATCTGTAGCTATTGCTAAGATGAAGTGGGGTCTTTTTGGATCAGTCCTGTCTTTATTAATCGCCGCCTATTATGCTTTTCAGTCAAACACCCTGTTTGCTTACGCCTTTCTTATATCTGCACTCTGCATACCTCTTGTTGAATCTTTTTTTGTTTACTCTGCTTACTACAGGGGAAAGGAGGATTTTAAAACATCAGCTCTTTACGACAGCATCACTCGCATATTCTATACACTTTCTCTCGCAGTGACGGTATTGATAACACAAAACATATTGATAATTTTATTTGTATTTTTTGCATCTCAAATCATATCTCGTTTATTCTTTTTTGTTAAAACAGTGACATCACAACTGCCGTATCAGGAACGTAATGATGATTCCGTTTCGTATGGCAAAAACCTGTTTCCAATTACTGCCACTCAAATATTTATTAATAGTATTGATAAAATACTGGTGTGGCACTTCCTCGGTGCTGAGATGCTTGCTCTGTATATAGTTGCGCTACTAATCCCAACGGAACTAGCACGCGCGTTTGGGGTTATTCCTCAGGTAGTGCTTCCAAAGATTGTTAAAGGTGCTTTTACAGCAAGGAAAGAAATTTCTGTTACATTAATCTATTTCTTCCTTTCCACTCTCACCATTTCAATACTGTATATTTTCTTAATATCTCCAATCATCAACATCGCATTCCCGAACTATAATCAGGCCGTTTCGCTCGCACTGGCGGCTACACCTCTCATTGTACTTACTCCTCTGCGGATGCTTTTAGATACGATATTTCTTGCAAGAAAAGAGACCGTACTGCTGACATATTTCATACTCACAGAAGCAGTACTCTCTGTTGGTTTGATTTATATTATTTTAGCAATGAGTACGTATGGACTCTTTGGCGTTACCATTATTCTTTCCCTCAAGGTGTTTTTATTGCTCGTATTGCAGGTAGTTTCCCTACAACGTGCTAGTAGTAGCCGTAGGTAGAGAGCTCCACAGATATCTGTTCATCGAGCTTCCTGTTGCAATATTCATAGGCCTCCTCTATTTTTCTTTTTGTTCCTGGAAAATCATCTACGCGAGTCTTGAGTGACGGCGAATGTCTGTTTAATACCGTAACCAGTAACTCCTGTATCCTTCTTGGCAGTATCCTATGCACCGGGGTCCCGAAGGTTAGCGCATAATATATGCTACGCACCTTGTGTAGACGCACTGACGATGCTTCATTTTCATGTTTATTGCGGAGCAACGTGGCTAAAGTTTCTTTTGGTATTTTCAAGACATCAGCAAATGCTGACAATGGTTTATCGTCAAGTGAAAACAATCCCTCAAACGGTATGATGGTTACGCTTTCGCCAAAAAGGTCTTTGTATATTTGAGTTGTGTTATGGAAATTGAAACTTTCTCTAAGGTCGTTATCTGACAACCAAATATCAACAAAAGAATCAAAAGTGATTATTCTCCTTTTTGATGGATACTCTCCTTCTCTTGGGTCATATGGTAGATAATCATACAACGACCTGAGCATGTCTACTTGTGAACGTATCACTATGATTATTTCAGAATGTGGCAGTGCAGATTTTAACCTGGCCGCGCGCTGGCGTAATGATACACCGTATATACCCGTTAATTTCTCGTAACTTAGCAGTATCGGTTTATCAGTTTTGGAAGATATACTCTCTATAACTTCTTTCGTCTTCTTGCGTATCTCTTCCTCTCCAGTGCTATTTGAAACCAACATTTCATACCACTCTTTCAAATTGGGATTCTCTATCATCTCGCTTCGCGCATTGACGACCGTCTTGGGTGTTGCACTTTTCCCCATACTGCTCTCTGGCCAATACCAACTAGCATTGTGTACGGAATCTAAATTGGTGAATACATGCTTTTGTAGTGTCTTACTACCTGTTTTTGGGTATCCAACATGGATTATAAATTTATTTTCCATATAATTGATCACTAATTATCGCAGAACATTCACTAGTTTTCTAATGGAATTTCTCGCTACGGTGTAAGCTCTTCTTGATAAATGGAGTAGTCCTAGTCGCCGTAATGTCTTGTGCACAATCTGTTTCAATATTCTATCAGTTTGAAAAACAAATGTCGCAACATGAGAATCTGCGTCTGTATTGGCCTCAATTATTTGCGGGTGCTTCAATGGAAAGCTTATATGTTTTGTTGGTAAATTTGATAATCTATTCTGCGAGTCTATGGTGTGTTGAGCTCCGTCACCAAACCCAATATTAGACACTAGATTGACCGCTGGCGTACAGGTAAGACCTCCATTATTCCAACAGGTAAAAGTCCATTTGTAATCCCAATTGATTATCTTTCCTTTTGATATTTGCTCAAATATGTACATCCAATACCTGCTCGTGGCAGAATCCTTTGTTATGTTTTTAATGCGGTCTTCTGATTTGAATGTTTCGAATTCTGTTATGAAATTTTGATCGATATAGTGTCGCCACGCCCGTCGCCATGTGGCCCACCCCCAACAATGGTTGTAAATTGAAAAGTAATAACTGAAATCATCCCATTGTTTTCCATTTTGAAAATTATCCCCGGTTATACACATCACTTCTTTTGTGGATTTATATTTATCTAACAGCGCTTCGCAATATCGAAAAAAAGACTCGTTTGCCAAACAATCGTCTTCTAAAATAATTCCTGTTTCCTCATTGTCGAAGAGCCAAGTAATTGCCTCGCTAGCAGCAGCATCAACACCAAGATTTTCTTCTCGCTCCAAGACATGTAAGTCACAATCCCAATCCACTTCCTCTAATATGTGTTTGGTTTTCTTGCAGTTCTCTATATCTGATTCCTTTCCTTCTCTTGGTCCATCAAATGATACGTATAGTTTTCGGGGTTTAATTTTTTTTATAGAAGAAAAGACAATTCGTGTTGTATCCGGCCTGTTGAAAGCTATCAACAGAATCGGGGTAAAAAACTTTTTTTCTTTTTTAATAACTTCCATACTGTCACACTACCTTATATCAGATCCGAATAGAATAGATTGTATATTGGCAACGTATATGTCTTCGAGATGATTTCTACGAGAATACAGAATGTTTTCTTTTTTAACTTCAGCTAATCTCTTTTTGTTACGAATAATATGTGTTAATCCTCTTACTAAACTTTCCACGCTCTTCTTTGTAACGATACAGTTTCCTTTTGGGATGATTTGGGGTAAATACTTATGATCCGATACGACTACCACATTCCCTGTTGCCATTGCCTCAAGTACCGATATGGGAACTGCTTCTGATACAAAATATGAAGGTAAGACAAATATGTCTGAAGTGCATAATAACTTCTTTTTTTCTTCTCCAGATACTGCACCGACATGAATGGCGTTCGGGATTTCATGTATCCGCTGATTGAAACGCTCTCTCACTGTAGTGTCAGACATGAGTGAGTCACTCATAAAACTACCGGCGACTCTCAGTTCTATATTATATTGGCCTTGTAGTTTTTCGAAAGCATCAAGCAACTCAAATATACCTTTTGTTGCCAATATATTGGATAGAAAAAGAATCCTAATGATCCCGTCATCATTTCCGCAACTTGATTCGCATTCCAGCTCTCTGTCGTAGAAATTACGAACAACATGAACATTCATTTCTTCAAACATATCGAACTGTTCTTTCATGGATTCCGTAAGAACAATTGAGTCTTTTACATGTGCATATGCAAAACGTAACACTTTCTTATACCACTTACTTGTTGCGTTATAGAAATCTTTAAAATCTGATCCGTGGAGATGATTAACTACTCGAACATCCATAGCACGAGCTGTTGTGATTAAAATCACATCTTTAATACTACCCAGGAAACTTCTACTGCATGTGAAATACAAAACATCTACTCGTTTATAGATCAGTATATACATGCCCTTAATGACATTTACTACCGTACGCGCAAGTTTAAGAACAACATTGCAGTTTTCCAAATTATGATTAACCAAATACTTTTCATTTGTCTGAACACCATTATATGCCTTTGTGAAGGCAACTGCCTGACCCGTCATTGGTGGTATCATCGGACCGACAAACAGAATGGATTGCTGTAATTTTGCCTTAGATTGTATTGCCATACGTTATTGTCTATATCCAAATATATTCAATTGCATGTCCATATTCGAATCTTTAGTTCTCCTCACAAAAGGATTGGGACGTTTGGTGATTGTAGACAGGTAGTATCTAAATCCTGATGCTTCCAGAATTGTCATTATCTGAGACAACTCTTGCGGTTTTTCAGCAAACGAATGATATTCGATAAAAATATTCTTAACGTTCTCAAGCACGTCAGAACAATCCGCAAGCACAGATACTTCCGCACCTTCTATATCTATTTTGAGAAAATCTATTAAGCCCTCATTGGCTATCATGTTTCGCAACCTGATACTACTCACTTTCTTGGGAGTGCCGTGGCCATATACAGATCCTCCATCCGCTCCATCTGGATAAAAATCTATACCATTATTATCTATCCAAACTGCTGCATGTATAACTTCTATATCATCTATTTGGTTGCGTATAAAGTTATCTTTGCTTAACGTAGCGAGTTTGGCATCTGCTTCAAACGCTACAATTTTCGCTCCTGGAAACAACTTTTTAAAATATAAGCTAACGATTCCAATGTTAGAACCGCAATCGTAGATAACCGGTTGTGTTGAGTCTGAATTAAACATATACGCCTCATCTACAAAAACGTCTTTCATCTGCCACAGAAAGCTCGGTCCGTCTACTATGTGTATCTTGTATCCTAAAAACCTAACATCGTGTTTTGCTATTTTCCGCTTGCGTCCATAGAAACGGAGAAAGAAAACAAAAAAATGCAGAAAACTTTTTCTAAAACAGTATCTTGATAATGCTTTTATTTTTCTTAACATGGCGTCTTTACAAAATATTGTCTGATTTTTATCAAAAGCTTTCGTACAATCAACAAAAGAGGTGGATTCATGCCATTAATAGACCATGCTTTCATAGACTCTCTGTTTCCAAGTATAATTGCCCTTATAGAACCATTGCTAGCACCTCCTCCAAGCATGCGCACCAATATTTGTGGAATGTGGATTGACTTGGTCTGGTTTTTTTCTAAAACGCGCAACATAAATTCATAGTCTGCAGCTATCTCGAAAGTGGTGTTAAACACACCGTACTTATCGTATACACTCTTTTTCACAAAAAATGATGGGTGGGGAGGATGCCAACCTGTTCGGAAGAGCCCTGACGTATATCTTCCTGACCTCCAGGTTCGCATTATCCTACCCACATTATCAACTATTACAATATCTCCGTACACAATACTAATGTCAGAATTATTGAGAAACTCTTGCATAACTGTTTCTAAAACATATTTGTCTACATACTCATCATCTGAATTAAGAATTGCAACCACATCACCAGTCGCTAAAGCTATTCCCTTGTTGATAGCATCATATATACCGCTATCTGTCTCACTCACGACGATATCTATCCTGTCTCTGAAAGATTCGACTATATTCATGGTCGTATCTTTAGAATTTCCATCGATAATAATGTATTCACTATTCGTGTACGTTTGAGATAAAACAGATTCTATACACTTTCCGATCGTTTTTTCAGCATTATAGGAAACCGTTATAACCGATATTTTCATATGGTGATTATAGCTAAAGACTGATAAAGATACTACGAATTCTGCGCATCGTACGATTCTGTGTGTGCTATATCAGATTTTTACAAATTCTTTTTTCTCCGTTGTGCACCATCACCACGTTGTAATCCGATGATGGCTACCATAACCAATACCAATAAAGCTGCAAGCCATACGTACCAACGTAAACTACTCTCATCGCTTTTTGGCGTACTCAGTATGACAGCAGCTGTTTGATCAACGATAATTTCTTCGTCTTCATCACGTATTGGAACACTCTCTGTCTTTTCTTTTTGTACACCGGAAACGGGTACATCGGTCTTTACTACCGGGGACAGCGCAACTTCATCAAATATTTTTTCTTCAATCTCCTCACTGTCTGTTTCCTGCTTTTCCAATCTGCCTACAAGCGCCCTCGTACCATCCGGGTACACCAACTCGACACTCTTTGACACGAGTATGCTGGATAGTTTGGTTATCTCCTTCGGGAATTTAACCGCTCCTCCGGGAGCTATGGTAGTGCCTTCCGGAATCTTAAAGTACTGCCCGGAAGATAAGAGTCGCCAATTTGATACAGTAAGCTGATATGCGCTCTTGTTCTGTATTTCGACCCAATCTCCTTTTTGGGAATATACCAATTCGGCTTCAAGAGGAACGACCGTGACCGCAATTTGTTGAGTATCAAAAAGAGCACCTTTGGTTAACATAACATTTACGATGTACTCTCCCGGGTATAAAAACTTGTGCATCACTTCCCTTCCCACTGCCGTACCTCCATCACCAAATACCCAATTCACCACACCGTCTGCAATTACTAATCCTTTCGCGTCGTAGCTTTCCATACTGAATTTGGTAAAAGTATTGTTGGTGGTGATCATTTGTGCTGGTACTCGTATATATACATCCTGAGGGGGTTCTACGGTAACCGTTTCGTACGAATACAGTGTGGTATTGGTGAGTGCAGGGGTTGTATTCGACACCTCGCCTGGTGTTATCACCCCACCCCATACGCCAGGTGTTGGTGTTCCCGCGATTATAGTTTTATCTTGTATATGAAGAGAGTTACCATCATCTTTTGCACCATCTGAATCGGTATATGTCACCGTATCAACTTCCACTCCTGTATCGTCTTTAATCGCTATCGTTTCTCCCGTATTTTTTAAACTGAAAACACTATCAAACAGGGTGCCTGAGAAATCTGCATAATCTGATGCGAACACACTCGCGTTATCGGCGATGATAAAACAATCTCCGGGAGCAATATCAGAATTACCCGACTCAAGAATGAGTTTATGATTTGTGCCATTCTCGTAAAACTTCCAATTCAAAACATCCACAGAAGCAGTGCCGGCGTTACATACCTCAACCCACTCGTGAGTTGCATCTGCACCATCTGGCGCATACATAATTTCGGTTATGAGCATGTTCGCGTATGCAAAAAGAGGTGTCCATAGCAGAA
Organism: Patescibacteria group bacterium UBA3530; assembly: GCA_002376945.1. Lineage (GTDB taxonomy): Bacteria > Patescibacteriota > Minisyncoccia > Phycocordibacterales > UBA2100 > UBA2100. Next base: position 7,741 of record DFOX01000013.1, on the reverse strand, counting down.
TTGCTATGTACCCAATCCGCCACATACTATGCATTGAGTATGTTCTCGAGCGTCTTGCGAGAAACTTCTGGTATTTCTTTTTCTTGTCTCTTTGGTGCTTCCTTTTCCGTCTTTTTTTTAGCGTTTTCTATATGAGCGATGGCGTCTCTTAAATTCCTTCTTTCTTTGTCTGTTTTAACCACGCCATTTTGCTTTGTTTGTTCTTTCTTCTTCTCCGGCTTCTTGTTGCTAATAGTATTAGTTGGCCTATCTTTAACTTTCTTTGCATTCCCGTTACTAGTATTTTGCCTGTACTTATCCTCTTTCTTAAACCCGCCCGGCGGCAACGCTTCGTCCACGGTAGTTAACAAAGCTTCAACTTGTGTTCTTGATCGTCCGTATGCACTCCGTGATGCTGCTATGATTTCATTAATATAACTCTCGGGAGGACGCTCAACAGGCGGTATCGACGTGGCAGAAAAAGGTTTAGAACCCATTTTATCTATCATGAGTGTTAAATACATCTGAAACCTTCCCAAGTTCACAATGTCCTCGGCATAGAATGTGGGCTCAAATATGGTCTTGAGTGTCTCCGCATCAAACGGACCGACTCTAAACGTGATTATTGTTCCAACATTCCCAAATACTGCAGCGCGTATATTCTCCTCAACTTGTTCGATGTATTGGTGGGCAATAATTAGTGCCAGTTTATACTTGCGAGCTTCGGAAAGAATGTTTGCAAAAGAGTCGTTTACGACAGACTGAAATTCATCAACATATAGATAAAATGGTGGTAGTGCTCCCAATGTTTTTGGAGATTCTTCAGCACGACTCATAGCTGCAAGGTACATCTTGGTTACCAGCATACTCCCCAAAAGATCAGCGTTTTGTTCTCCCATACGTCCCTTGGATAGGTTTACGATAAAGATCTTGTTACTGTCCATCATCTGGCGGATATCAAAAGTTGATTTAGGTTGCGCGATGATATTGCGCAAAAGAGGATTGGATGCAAATTGACCAATCTTGTTTTGAATCGCAGGAGTGGCATCTTGTGTATACTTGTCACTATATCCAGCAAACTCTTCAACCCAAAATCGTCTGATAATGGGATCGGTAATATACTCAACAACCTTTGCCCGAAAGTGTTTATTAATAAGCATTCTGTTTACATCAATCAGTGTCGCATCGGGATATTCCAAAAGTGCAAACAAGGTATTTTGCAGAATATACTCCATACGAGCTGACCACAAATCCTTCCAAATGCGTTGGAATGAACTCATGAGTCCTGCCACAACGAGGTGGCGTTTGTCGTACCCTACATCTTCCATAACGTTAAATCCGATGGGGTTTTCGGTATCAAACGGAGCAAAGTACACGACATCATGTATTCGCGATTCTGGAACAAATTCGAGTAGTTTCTCAGCAGTACCACCGTGTGGATCAATAAAACAAATTCCCTCTCCATTCTGAATATCTTGAATTGCCAAATTTTCAAGAAGTGTGGACTTGCCCATTCCTGTTTTTCCAATCACGTACATATGTCGCATACGGTCTTCGGCACGTATGCCAAATGGTGTTTTGCTATTCCGTGAATCGGTTGCACCAAAATATACAATTCTCTGTGGATCGTATTCGTATGTCATTTCCTCAGTATACATTATTGCACACGCTCCAAAGCGGCCTCTGTGTATCTATTGGAAGGTGCCCAGAGCATCCATGAAGTAATACCCACGTCATAGAGCGCCTGTATTTGATCTCGAACCTCCTGTGGTCCATATATACCTCCGTAATCAAAATCTTGAAGCCAGGGTCGAAGCAAGGAACGATCTCTTGCGGGTTTTCTGTACAATGTTGTGGTACCAATGGGTTCATATGCCAATGCTGCAATAGTGGTGGTTGCGGATTCAATGCGTGGAATGGCTCTATCCATTGAGTACCTGATGACGCCGTACACATTTTTATTTGGGTCTGCATACCCGTTAAATCCTTGAGGATAGTGTGATGGGTATGTCATCGGAGCAATATAATCAAAATATGGCGTAGCACGTTCCATTACCTGTCCAATAGTCAAGTCGTCTTTATTGGTTGTAGTCATTCCAAATAAGTCAGCGGAAAGCACTGGAGAATACCCCACGGGGTCAGGCCTTCTCACTTTTTGCTCAAGATACCGAAAGAATCTCTCCAACTCTACCGGTCGCTGTGTGTAATCTGAATGATTGAAGAGCACATCGCTCATAGGACCGTCTGAAGGATACCGTATGTAGTCGAAATTCAATTCGTCAAAACCAAGCGCAGTCGCTTCGCGAGAAATATTAACAATATAATCCCAAAAAGGTTTTGCGCCGACATCTACAAATGAGAGTCCCTTATAATCTTTCCATGGGGTTCCCGATGATCTGCTCTGTACTGCCTGCTCGGGATACACTGAAGTATAGAGTGGATCTTGGAATACTGTGATTCTGCCAATGACGTAAATATCTTTTGTGTGGAGATAATCTATAAACTCTTTCATATCAGGAACGACACAACCGGCACCTGTAAGTATCACAGTGTTTTCCGAGGTCCTGTTAAAGCTAACGGTTCCCGTGAAGTCTTTGATGTCAATGACCAATGCGTTGATTTCCGTCTCCTCGACGAGAGAAACTATTTCCTCCCTAAATGTTTGGCTTGATGCGGCACACTGACTCATATATACAGCGCGCACCGAATCCGGAATGGACACGTGCGTTATATCAGGTCTTTCTTCAACAACATGAACAACCTCTTCTACCACCTTTACGTAGTGCGCAACTCCCTTTCCAAATGCAGGAGCTCCCAAAAAGAGCCCTAAAGATAGCGCAACAGCGCCAACAAGAGCGATTACCACCGGAATAACCAGTGTTGCATACCCTCTATTCCTCATCAATCTCTTGTGGTGTTTCTTCATTGGCCTCATCACTAACAGCGGTTTTTTCTTTTGGTACTTGCATTGAGACAAGAAAACGAAAAGCCAATACGGCGATTATCGCTCCGAGCATAACAGAGATGACCTGCTTCCATGTACTTGGAAATCCGAGAAACGGCACCAGCGCAACGATAATTCCCAGTGTAATAATTGTCTTAATATGCTTCATATTGGGCATTAGTATAGCACGTCTTACAATCCTGCAACCAGAACAACGAACTCTCCTTTCTGTTTTTGCGTATCGGTGGTAAGAATTTCTTGTAGTTCCTTGGGAGTTCCGCGTAGGACTTCCTCATGTATCTTAGTCAGTTCTCGTGCAATACACACCATTCTATCTACTCCAATATCTTGCAATTCTTGGAGCAGCTTTACTACTCTATGCGTTGATTCATACACCACTGCGGTGCGCTTCATGTCCTTTATCTCCTTCAGCAACGTCTGTCTACCCTTTTTATGCGGCAAAAAACCAAAGAAGGTAAACTCGTTCGTGTACAATCCGGCAATTGAAAGTGCTGCTGTGACCGCAGACGCTCCGGGTATTGTTTCCACCCGTACACCTGCTTCGATTGCTTCCCTAACGAGCTGTGCACCGGGGTCTGAAATTAGCGGCGTCCCCGCATCAGATACATACGCAACGTCCTTTCCATCTTTCAAAATGGTGAGTACCTCCGCCATTTTCTTATACTCCGTTCGTGCATGTAAGCTTTTAAGTAGAGTGTGTATGTCGTACCGTTTACACAGTCGCTGCGTTACTCGAGTATCTTCACAGAAAATCACATCCACCTTATGCAACATGCGTATGGCACGTATGGTAATATCCTCTAAATTCCCTATGGGTGTTGCAACTATGTATAGTGTTCCCATACAAACTGTACTGTTACATATATTACGTTCTTAAACAATGGTTTTATGCTATATTTTCCGTATGGCAAAAGCACATATTATCGGAGTGTCCGGGGTCGCGATGAGCGCCACTGCAAAATTACTTATGGATGCCGGATGGAGTATCACCGGATCAGATGCTGCATGCTACCCTCCTGCAAGCACCTATGTGGAGAAACTTGGATTTCCTTTCTTTACCAGTTACTCTCCCAACAACATTCCAAAAGACGTAGACCTTGTTATAATTGGGCGCAACGCCCAGCTGACACCAGAGACGAATGAGGAGGTACAACGTGCGTATGAAATGGATGTGCCCATACAGTCATTCCCGGAAATTCTGGCAGAAATTCTGGCAGACAAGCATCGAGTGATTATTGCAGGAAGTTACGGAAAATCGACCGTCACCGGAATACTATCTTTCATACTGTTGCACGCAAAGAAAGATCCCAGCTATTTCATTGGGGCATATCCAATTGATATGGAATACACTTCCAAAAAAGGTGACGGGGAAATGGCCGTTATTGAAGGAGATGAATATCCAACGGCACACTGGGATGAATCCTCCAAATTCTTACACCTCAATGCCGACGATGTCATACTCACTTCAGTGGAACATGACCATGTCAATGTATTCCCTACCTACGCAGAATACGTTGCTCCATTTAAGAAACTTCTCGATGATCTGCCACAGGAGGGATTGGTTGTTGCGTGTACTGACAATAAGGGAGTATCGGACATGCTCGCAGTCGCACCGCAGTACATAACTTATGGACTCAACACAGACGCTCTCTGGAGAGCTGAGAACATATCATATGGAGCAATTACCACATTCACTCTTTCACATGACGGAAAACCAGTCGTTACATTGCACACAAAACTGCTTGGAGCACATAATGTTCAAAATATTGTCGGTGCAGCAGCGTATGCTCTCACGCGAGAACTGGTCACCCCGAAAGAATTGCAGTCTGCAGTATCTGCATTTAGTGGCATCAAACGAAGATTAAACAAGATCACTGAGACGTCTTCAGTATCTGCATATGAAGGATTTGGGTCTTCGTACGAGAAAGCGCGTGCCGCTATTGATGCGATACGGCTTCACTATCCGGAAAAAAATATGGTAGTACTCTTTGAACCACATACCTTTAGCTGGAGAAATCGTGATGCCCTCAGTTGGTATGACACCGTATTTCAAGATGTCAGTGACGTGCTCGTATTCCACCCAGCGCAACAAGGAGCCGCTACACACAAACAACTCTCACAAGAAGAAATCGTCGTTCAGGTGCGTGCGTCTGGTATATCAACACATGCAGTAACAAATACAAGCGAGATACAAAAACAACTCAATAAAAGTCTTGTGCATGATTCTGTGCTCCTCATCTTAACTTCCGGAAATTTGGACGGTGCGCTCGATACTCTTCCACAATGGCTTGATAACCACTTCTAGTGAGTTGACTTGTGCAGATGTTTTTTGAATAATCATATAAGGCAAATTAGGAGGGAACCTTGTCACGATCCAAACGTTTTTATCACCGGCACGATTCGGAGATTTCGATTGTCGGACCAGCACTGGTGAAATGCTTCGGTATTTACAACGGTGCCAACTGGTGCGTTAATCGCGACGAACCCGAATCGTTTAATAAAACGGTTCGGAATCTGTCGCCGCACATACGACGTGTGTGGATGCCGAACCCTGGCCGTTTTAATGCGGAAATCGCGCCACAGGACATGTTTGAAATCGAACATCGTCACAATGGCGTAACAGTCATGGGAAAGTGTTTCGCCGACGGCGCACTTATTCCAAAAGGAGAAGCGTATGCAATCACCAATGCGGATTGTCCTACGTTGGTTGTGTGGAATCACCAGTACACTCATCTCGTAGCGGCACATGCGGGACGCGATTGTCTTTTTGATCGCGAATACATCAGTCGCGGCGTACGCACTCGTGCACACATGAGTGTGGTGGATGCAGTTATTGAACGCCTAAACATCCCCGCAAAGGCACTTTCGATGCACATCGTCTGCGGCATTCGCCGAAATTTCAGTCACTCGCGATCTCATGAAATATACGGGGAGTTCAACGCGAACTTGCTCGATTTTTGCGAAACTGAATATGGCAGCGAGTCCGTTTTGGATGGTGACTGTATTGATCTGTATGAGATCGTTCGCCATCAAGCCATCGAAAATGGAATATATGAGGAAAACATAACGATGGACACCATCGACACGTTCAATCAGCGAGATGATTCCGGGAACTCGAAATGGGCGAGCACCTGCAGAGGTACACCCAATCGCACAGCGAGAAATCTGGTGATTGTTGAGCACATTCGCTAGAGAAGCGCTGAAGACAGCCCGCATGATCGCGGGCTGTTTTCCTTATGTGTCTCTGTTAGACACCTCCAGAACCTATTTCACCAACAATGCCGAATGATGTAGTTCTATTCTGGTGCAGCTGCCAGGACTTGAACCTGGGACCTCGTCATTATCAGTGACGCGCTCTAACCACCTGAGCTACAGCTGCGTGGCGCCATACTATCAAAAATACCTTTGGGATACAACGACGTAAACCCCATAAATAAATTTATATTTATGGGGTTTACGTACTGAATACATCCTCTTTTGTTTCGTTCACTATCGGTCTTTCCCGACGGTCAAGTGTAGTATACGTATCCAACACTATTACTTTTTCTGTACTCAGCTGAGATACAGAAAATCACCAATTAATTTTGCTTAGAGCAAAACGTTTCCAATCGGAATGAATCCACGAGCACCTTCCGGTACCCGTACCTTGTTACGACTTAGTCCTTGTTACTGAATTTACCTTAGGTCGCCGTAAAGACGAACGTCGGGTACTCCCAGCTCCCCTGACTTGACGGGCGGTATTTTGTGTGATGCAAAATTACTTTTACACGACCAAACACCACTGGGCAAACGGTTTTCCCGTACCCTAGCGGTTTCCATAGAGTGCTTTACCTAAACGGAATAAGTTTAGATGCGATGTTTAAAAGTCTTAGCTTTCTTGCCTCGCTTGCGTATCTCATCTCGTAACTTAACTATTTTCTTAAACCCTTTATCCGTCAGATGTTCCTTACGGTCCATCATTAAGACAATTTGTTTAAAGAATGTATACGACTCTGCTTTTTTTGCTTGCAGAGGGTACTTATCAAGAAACGGAAATAAGATATCAATTAAATCTCTTCTGTTGTTTATTGTATACTTAGAATGTGGGTACCATCCATATCTGTCATATGACAAATCATAAATGCGTCCACACCCGATAGTAATTAGGATTCCCTCTAGAATAAGTTGATCATCCGCCCTAAGCTCTATTTCAAACTCCGGACGAACCTCAAAACCACTTTTTGTAGTCTTGTGTTTTCCTATACTAACTGAAAAGTTTCCTTCACCATCTATAAATCCAACAACATAATTTTGGTCTAATTTCTTTCTATGAATGCTCTCCTTCCCAAAAGGCGCTTTAAGCTTTTGCTTAGCCGCTTTCGTGCCCTTTTCAGACACATTATATTTGGTACTACGAGATTTGCTGACTTCTTGTACACTATTTGAATTGGTTGCCCTTTTCATACCTCGTCTTTAGTAGACCATTTATCGTGATGTACTAACCCCGAGGGGTGTATAAGATCTCCTGCGGTAATCACATGAATTATTTAGATATATCTCGATGCCACTACACACAATATGCTTCTAGAACAGTACTAGAGTATTACAATAGATTTTCCCATGTACTCGAAGGGTAGTCTACATATTGTGCCACTAACTGGCATTCAAGCTACATCTCACTCCATCCCCCTTGGCTAATACAGTCACCTGTATTAACTGGGATTTCATTACACAGAATTGTAATTTTCTGTGGCCGGATTTGCACCGACTTACTCATATGACGCACAGCGTCACGAGTACAAGGCTCGAGAACGTATT
>DFOX01000001.1:39607-44353 GCA_002376945.1 Patescibacteria group bacterium UBA3530 | reverse complement strand
TACAACCGCAGGCAACGTCGGCATCGGGACGACGACACCAGATTTCAAAACGCATATTGCGGCGAATGGGGCTTCGGTTCAACTTTCGCTAGAAAGGACGGGGAGCAACGTGGGCCAATATGACCTAGGAGCAAGTGATGGAGGACTAAGATTCTGGGCAGGCGGATATCTTGCTGATGCTACGGCAGATGTAACTTTTGACCAAAGTGGCAACGTCGGCATCGGGACGACGACTCCTGGGACGAAACTTAGTGTAGACGGAGATATTACCGTATTGAATGGAAATGATCTTCGACTATACAACTCAGGTAATACAAATTGGGGACAAATTAGCTCTCCAGCGTCAGGTGTAATTTCGTTTGATACAGGAGGTGTGGCAGACGCTGTATATATAGCAAACTCAGGCAACGTCGGCATCGGGACGACGACACCAGCGCAAGCACTTCACGTTGATAGTGCTATACAAGTAGGTCCAAGTGACACATCTTTTATTCGTTTCCAGGATACGGCAAGCGCTGATTATTCAAGTCTCGGTCTCTTGAACGGCGGACTTGCTTTGAGTGGGTCATTTACTCACAGTTCGTCACCGGATTTGTTTGTTGCAAACGGCGGCAACGTCGGCATCGGGACGACAACGCCGTCTGCCAAATTAGAGGTTTCAACCTCTGGTAGTGATATATTGTCGCTAAATAGAACTGGGGGATATGATGAATATATCATCAGGCAATCATCAGGTACTGGGTTAGAATTTTATAACAATCAGGATAGTACTGTCGTGTTGAAATTAGACTCCGGCAACGTCGGCATCGGTACAGTTTCACCCGATTCAATTAAACTAGATGTCGAGGATGACATCGAGATCGGCACCGGAACCACCGGCTGTGTCCGCGATGCTGATAACACCACGCTGGTTGGAACTTGTGTCTCAGATGAGCGACTGAAGAAAAACATCACACAAATGGATAATGTACTTGAAACACTCGTGCAACTACAACCATCAACCTTTGAGTGGAAAAACGATGAATTTGATTGGCTCAACGGACAAGAAGGCACCAACTTCGGATTGATTGCCCAAGACGTAGAAGCACTATTCCCCGACATGGTGCACGAAGATGAGCGGGGATACAAACGAGTGGCGTATGATATAACGCTCACGATGCGCATGTTGCAGGGAATCAAGGAATTGTGGAATATGGTGGTAGAAAACGCAGAACGCATAGCCCAGCTATTTGAATGGAAGTCTAAAAAAGATGCACAAATTGCATCACTTGAAGCGCGTCTTGAAGCCATTGAGGCACAGTTGGCAGGAGTGGCTGTTGCAGTGGAGAGTGCAGAACCTGCGACGACAGTGTCTGCACCCACTATTGAACTGATTGGAGCGAATCCTGCGGAGATTGCGCTCAATACACAGTACAGTGATCTGGGTGTGGTGGCGCAAGACGCTGATGGAAATGATCTTACCGTCACCCGATATGTTGATGGAGTCGCGGTAACTGATGTGAGTATAGATACGTCTACAAGCACAACCTACATTATCACTTACAGTGCAACAGTGAATGAACTCACCGCAACCACAACTCGTGAGGTCATCGTCGGTGAAGCCATTGAAGATACAGTGATACCTGAAGAACCCGTAGCTACTTCAACACCAGTTATCACGGAGCCGATAGTCGAAGAATCGGTGGCAACAACCACTACACCGACGGTCGTTGAAGAAACTACGCCTGAGGAAACCATCGTGGAGGAAGCAGCACCGGTGGCCACATCAACCGCCGAGGTATTGGAGTAGCGCATATCACGAATAAGGCCTCATATGAGGAAAAACGGTTAAAGTGATGATATATGCGGAGGGAGAGGTCGTGATATAGATTAAGTATCTAAATGGCATGCTATGATAGATATATAAAGCACCTCTTTCCTTCAGTAGAAGACCATCACTTTTAGAGACATCCACTATGGTAACATCAAAAAGAAAGCCAATGCCAGATCGTCCTGCAGAAACGTGTCCGCATTGCAATACTCGAGATTTTGTAAAGCGAGGAATACGAAGGAATAAATATCAAGATGTGCAGCTATACCTCTGCAGAAGTTGTGATAAGACATTCACTGCAAGGACAATTAAGGGAAAACAGTTTCCCTGGCCAGTGGTACTAGATGCAATCAGCTATCATAACCTCGGATACTCATTCGAAAACATACCCAAAATATTGAAAGCCAAACGGGGAGTATCGCCAACTCCCGAAACACTCGCCAAGTGGTATGAGGAGTACAAACCGCTTTGTCGCTTCGAGCGCATGCGTCCGTATGCCTTGAAGATCTTACGAGTATGGAAAGAACACGCTGCAAAATTTGGTAACACAGTCGATATGGTCGAAACCGTAACCCTGGCGCATAAGCAGCTCTATCGCTTTAGATACCACCGACCAAAACTAGCGCTTGCCTTAGAGGAGTATAAGAATCGCAACTTTGTAAGTTTGATGGAGTATCTAGATACCATTGCCACAGAAGTACCACATCAGAATGTTCCGGATGGTGAACGCATGAGCGAAGTGAGATCAAAATTTGATACTTCCAACATGATAGTTAAAGGAAAAGAAAACTTTGCAACAAAACTCACCACCTTTGTTATACAAGGAGTCAAAGAAAACAAACAGCGACACGAAGAAGTGCAAAGGTTCTTTATCGCAAATGATTCGGTTACGGTAGCAACGGAAGTACCGGTGTATATACGAAAAGAAGACATAATACACCTAGAAGACACCTTACAATTCAATATACTGGAAGAAAAAGGTTTGATACATGTAAAGAATCGGAAAAGAAAAATAGCGTTTCCTGATGTCATCACAGGGCATATTGATATAGTTCAGGTTAGAAATGGAATAATTCATATACTTGACTACAAACCAAATGCGGCAAAAGAAAAGCCCATTGAACAGTTGACGTGGTACGCACTCGCGCTTTCGCGAATAACAGGATTACGATTATTTGAATTCAAGTGTGCATGGTTTGATGAAAACGACTACTTTGAATTCTATCCTCTCCACGTGGTAAAGAAACTTAATCGCAAACGACGGAAACGGATACGGTATAAAGATGGTGCGGATGAATTCGTTCCCAATAATAATGAACTTAAAATAGTAAAAAAACATGAACAAAAAAATAGCTGAAAAGTACCTACCTCCAGATGGAAAAAGTGGGTACACCCCACAATATACAAAGAGAGGTGCAAAATACTCTCCAAAGAAGGCAATCAAATCTTTCAGAGACTTAGAGGTGTATAGGCAAACTCTTGCATGTTCCATTCTGGTCATGAAATACATTTTGCCAGAATTAGAGGAGCAAAAATATCCAGCGTACAAGCAGATAACTGAATGCACAATAGCGATACCATTACAGATATCAGAAGCGCACGGAATGCGCTTTGATGATTTTGATACGGCTATTTCTACACTGGAGATATCGATGTGCGGGTGCAACAAGATGATTGTTTTCCTCGAACAAGCCGCAGGACTTTATAAAGAGGAATTAGACATAGGTCTCATCGAAGATATTTGTAATAGGTATATAACAGTAAGAGGAAAGATACTCAGATTGGAAAAGTCTTGGAAAAAGTTTAAGGCATCACCAAGAGCGTGAACAGTCACTGTCGGCAAATAGATAAAGTGGTACAATACAGTGCATGATAAAAGTAGCCATCAATGGTTTTGGAAGAATCGGACGCGCATTCTTTAAACTTGCCGCAGCAAGAGAGGATATTGATGTTGTTGCCATAAACGACCTTGGAGATAAAGCGAATCTCGAATATCTTCTCACTTACGACTCCGTATACGGAAAAACAGGAGAGAGTATATTGGAGAAATTTCGAAAAGCGGAATTTCTTCAAGAGAAGGAAATGGAAAACCTTCCATGGAAAGATCTGGAGGTGGATATTGTGCTTGAAGCAACTGGTGTTTTTGCAAGCTACGAGCAATCAAAGGGGCATTTACAAGCCGGTGCGAAGCGTGTGGTGATTTCAGCACCAGTAAAAGATTCCCCCAAAGATGCCGGTATTGAGGGCGCTACCATCCTTATGGGAGTAAACGACACCAAACTCAAAACATGCCAGATTAGTTCAAACGCATCATGTACCACTAACGCTGGTAGCCCTATTGTCGGTATATTGGATGAAACGATTGGTATTGAAAAAGCAATGCTCAATACAGTACATGGCTACACGGCAACCCAACATACGGTTGATGGACCAGCTAAAGATCCCCGAAGGGGACGTGCTGCCGCAGTAAATATCATTCCCACCTCAACAGGAGCAGCGGTGGCGACGACACAGGTACACGATCAGTTGAAGGACAAATTTGATGGGATTGCATTGCGTATACCCGTTCCGTCGGGATCAATTGTGGATATTACATTTATTTCAAAAAGAAAAACCACCGTTGAAGAGGTGAATGAGATCCTCATGAATGCAGCGGAAAATGTGCGCTGGAGAGAAGTGTTCACAACTACCAACGAGCCGCTCGTTTCAACCGATATTATTGGAGACACGCATGCATCTATTGCTGATCTGAACATGACACGCGTTGTTGGTGGAAATTTAGTCAAAGTATTGGCATGGTATGATAACGAAGTTGGCTATGCGCATGCGCTTGTTGAACATGTGGCCGCAAGTGGGAGTCATGTATAATGTTGTAGTATGGACCTCGAGAAACTCGCAATCATCATGAAAGAAGGATTCGATGCAGTCGATGAACG
>DFOX01000001.1:3800-39238 GCA_002376945.1 Patescibacteria group bacterium UBA3530 | reverse complement strand
GATGAACGCTTTAACGCAGTCGATAAACGCTTCGACTCCATGCAGGCATATATGGATCAGCGATTTAGTGCAATAGATCGTCGTTTGGATGCGGTTGAGACTGATATACGGTCACTACAGGCGCAGATTCGGAACATAGATGGGTTTGCGAAAGAAATTGACACAGCATTTGAGAGGATTGCGCAGTTGGAGAAAGACATCGCGCAGATTAAACAACAACTACTCTCAACATAGTATGCGCATCATCTTTGCTGCAGATCATGCTGGCTATGAACTAAAGAACACACTCTTGGCTTTTGTGGATTCGCTAGGATATGACACAAAAGATTGCGGTGCACATCAATTACATGAGGACGATGATTATCCTGAGATAATCAGGACCGCTGTAACCACAATGCGCAGTGAAGACAGGGCCATTATACTTGGTGGTTCAGGACAAGGAGAGGCAATGGTCGCAAATAAGATACCGGGAATACGAGCAGCTGTGTGGTATGGAGGAAATAAGGATATCATAGTGCGCTCCCGAGAACATAATGATGCAAATGTATTGAGTATCGGCGCTCGTTTTGTCACTGTCGAGGAAGCAAAAGATGCTGTACAGACATGGCTCACTACAGAATTTTCAGGTGAGGTGAGGCACGTGCGCAGAATCCACAAGATAGACCGACCTCTGATGGATTAGTGGTACTATATGAATATGCCTGATAAGGAAGTTACCTTTAATGAGCCACAGATATATAATCGTGGTGGTCCGCGACAGTCTTGGCCGACACGGGTACTGATACAGTACGGATTGGCAAAGAATGTCAAGCAAGCCCAGTTTATCCTTATTGCCATTTTTGTGTTGGCAATCACTGTCATGGTTGTTGTATGGCCGCGTTCAAATTATGTACAGATGCCACCACTTGAAGTGACTCAACCATAAACATGAAAAATGCACTACCGATAGTGCAGCCAGCGGTGATGGCTGATGAGTGGGTACTGCTCATGGCGAGTATTACAAGAGTTGATTTTGCAAGCCACATTCAAATTGATGTCATGGATGGCATACTCGTACCATCCACCAGTTTTCCGTATAACGAAACGAATCTTGAGGGGAGGAAGCTGCCCGAGGGAGTTGATTTTGAAGCGCATTTGATGGTGGTGAACCCAGAAGCAATGGGAATCGCGTTTATACAAGCGGGATGCAGGAGGATAACCGCCCAACTTGAAGGATTTGGAACAGGAATAGTGGATGTCATTCAACGATGGCGTATTGCCGGAGCTGAAGCGGTGGGAATTTCAATTATGCTTGATACACCACTGACACATATCGACGAGCTCATTCCGCACATTGACTCCCTCCAAATTATGAGTATTGCATCCATTGGATACCAAGGACATGCGTTTGATGAGCGAGCACTTATACGCATACGTGAACTCTCGAAGCGCTATCCTGATGTTATAATTGCAGTTGATGGGGGTGTGAACGAATCAAATATCCACCTCGTCACTGCCGCAGGAGCAGATGTCATTGGTGTGGGATCTGCCCTGATGCGAACGGATAATCCTAAAGAGACCTATACACATTTATGCTCTCTGATGAACACATAGTACATTTAGAAAAGACCGCAAACACGATTCGTCAAGATATTGTGGAAATGCTTCTTGCTGCAGGATCAGGACATACTGCAGGGCCACTGGGTATGGCAGATGTATTCACCCTATTATACTTCCACACACTGACGCATGATCCCAAAAACCCACTTTGGGAGAAGCGAGACAGACTCATACTCTCAAACGGACACATATGTCCCGTACAGTACGCTGCCATGGCGCGCTCCGGCTACTTCCCCGTAGCGGAGTTAAAAACACTGCGCAAATTCACCTCACGTCTGCAAGGACATCCGCATAGAGAATATCTGCCCGGTATAGAAGTGAGCTCAGGACCGCTTGGCAGCGGGTTGGGACAGGCGGTGGGTATCGCGATTGCAAATCGTTTGGATAAAAAAAAGAATTATGTATATGCCCTTATGGGAGACGGAGAGCTTGATTGCGGAATCATTTGGGAAGCTGCGATGTTAGCCGGACGGGAGAAGCTCCATAACATCATCGGTATCGTAGACAGAAACGGTATTCAAATTGATGGATATACATGGGATGTGATGCCACTTGAGCCCCTTCGGGAGAAGTGGGAATCATTCGGTTGGCATGTTATCGAAGCAGATGGTCACCATTTTGAATCATTGGATGAGGCGCTATCCCAGGCACAGTCGGTGAACAACAAACCATCAGTCATCATCGCTCACACCATACCGGGTAAGGGGGTTGAGGAATTTGAACGTGACTATCACTGGCATGGAAAACCACCGAACACTGAAGAAGCCAAACAGGCCTTACAAGAATTACGCACATTCGGAAAGTATATCGAATGTCATGATTGCGATTAATATATGCTGCATAAGGATATACATAAAAACACACTCACCGAAGAAGTAACACGTACACCTCTACGCGATGGTTTTGGTGAGGGGCTGGTGGCGGCAGCGAAAGCACATGATCGAGTAGTCGGACTATGCGCTGACCTTACCGATTCAACCAGGATGAGGGAGTTTGCTGATACGTATCCGGACAGATATATACAGGTAGGTGTTGCTGAGCAAAATCTGGCTGCGGTGGCAAGCGGCCTTGCTTCGGAAGGGAAGATACCTTTTCTCACTTCATATGCAATGTTTAGTCCTGGAAGAAATTGGGAACAAATTCGCACTACTGCGGCGTACAACGATCAAGCAATTAAAGTGGTAGGCAGTCACGCTGGTGTTTCAGTGGGGCCAGACGGCGGTACGCACCAGGCGCTTGAAGATATGGCAATTATGCGTGTCATACCACGTATGGAAGTGATTGCACCGTGTGATGCCATTGAGGCCAAGAAAGCCACGGAGGCAATAGCAAGAACAGATGCGCCCACCTATATACGACTTGCGAGAGAAAAGACACCGGTGATGACTACCGTAAAGACGAAGTTTGAGATTGGGAAGGCATATGAGATGTGGCGATCAAAGAAGATCGATGTAGCAATTATCGGATGTGGTCCCATACTCCACAACGCCCTCGTGGCCGCAAAGGAATTGGAAGATAGGGGGATTGGCTCAGTTGTGTTGAATAGTCACACGATAAAGCCGCTGGATGAGAAGAAAATTATCGAATTGGCACGAGAAGCCGGTGCGGTAGTCACCGTGGAAGAACATCAGGTGGCTGGCGGTCTCGGAAGCGCAATTGCTGAAGTGCTTGCACAGCATGCGCCGGTGAAGATGACTTTTGTTGGTGTGAAGGATGTTTTTGGACAATCAGGCACACCGGACGAGCTGATTGAGCAGTATGCACTTGATACCATGTCGATAGTGCAAGCGGTGAAAGCCATGCACTAGCAAAAAAGCGTCACCAGAGGACGCTTTTTGCATAGGGGATGTTTTACACACTACGGCTGTACACAGTATTCTCCGGCAGCATCACAACTGACACTTCCCCGGTCAATATCAACGTCTCCTGCAAGAGCAGAATGCGTCGTGTTTTCAAGTGTCGCTCCCAGTACGTAGTTTGTACATGCTCCTGAAGCCGCAGAACACGCAGTATTTGATCCGGTAAGGTTGTCATATCCGTATGCTGCACCTGTTCGCGGATCATTCGGAACGGTTGAAAGGTATCCTCCCGAAGAGAGAGAAGAGAGTGCATCCGGATATTCCGGGCTACTTTGATCATCAAAGTATAATTCAAGTGCGGTCTGAATCTGCTTCAAGTCAGCGATACGACGAGCATCACGAGACTTTTCGCGAGCTGAGTTAAGACTGGCCAACACAACAGAAGACAACATTCCGATGATGGCGATAACAACGAGTAATTCAATAAGGGTAAAACCCCTGTGTATGTGTAATGTTTTCATATACCAATAGTGTACCAAGTAAATAGAGGACTAAAATGTCGACAGTTGATAACTTTCAGGAGCTTCTTTTAATAACTGCTCAATTTCTTCACGTGTAAGCAAACCTTTTTGCGCACCAATATGTTGCACAACCGACATGGAATTAATCGGGCCGCGCTTGAGTGCCTCTGGAAGACTCATTCCTTCAGCGAGCATGGCGACTACCGTACTGGAGAACGAATCACCGGCTCCTGTCCTGTCAGTTGGCGGTGCAGGATCTGGATACATCGGCATTTTCCAGTAACCGGATCCATCAGAAGCATATGCACCGCAAGGTCCGTCGGTGATAACGGCATTGTTTGGACCCAATGTACAAATGCCATCAAGCAATTCCTTCATGTCGTCTGAATCAGATTCCAATATTCTCTGAGCTTCCTGCTTGTTGCAGAAGAATATCTCACTCATTTCATAGACATCGCAAAGCGCGTCGTGTCCCAGAGAAATCTGAAAACTGCCCGGTTGAAAGGCGAGCTTCACTCCGTTTTCTTTGCAGTATCTCGCCAGCTCGTGATGATATTCAAGACCATGTTCTCCAACACTTGAAAAATATATCCATTCGGGAGCTTCGGCAATTTCCGGAATCGCATATGGGTATTCGTGGTGCTTAATGAGTATGGTTCGTTCGACTCCAAAACGCAGTACGTAGTGATAATTACTCGGCATCCCTTCGTGTGACTCAACAAACTCGGTGGAGACACCCGCCTCCTCAAGTGCCTCAAGTTTTCTTTTTCCAAAATCATCATCACCAATATCGGTGATTAGTGCGGTGGTGAGTCCCAAGCGATGTGCGGCAACTGCTGCATTGGCAGCATTACCAACGGCTGGCACGATGGTCACCTCTTCGTATTCTAATTTGTCACCAAAACGAATATGTAATTCTGCACCATGTTCGTCCTCTGATACGTGCACGCCCTCTTTGAGCTTGATGAACGCATCGGTAACGGTATCTCCAAGACTGATAAATTGATAACTCATGGTATGTGTATATAAGTAAGTATGCGTACATAGTACCACATACGGTATACTACAAATATATGAAGACACTCGCCCAAGCTATGGAGGATGCACTCGAGCAGAAGATTGCTCTCGGACATTTTAACATCTCGGATTCAACGCAACTGCGCGCAATTGCGCGTGCCGCAAAGGATCTCAACGTACCAGTCATCATTGGGATCTCAGAAGGAGAAAGTGATTTTCTCGGAATACACAATGCGGTGGCACTTGTGCGTGCTACTGCACAAGAAGAGGGTGTGGAGATGTACATCAATGCGGATCATATGCACACCGTTGAGAATTGTAAGGCGGCTATTGATGCGGGATTTGATTCGGTCATTTTTGATGGTTCTCGGGAGTCGATGGAGGACAATATACGAGGAACCAGAGAAGTAGTTGCATACGCACAGGGAAAACAGGTGATTGTTGAGGCAGAAGTGGGGTATATTGGCACCTCAAGCAAGATGCTTGATGAAATTCCGGAAGATGTCTCTGGTGTGTTGCCAACTGTGGAGGAGGTGAGAAACTTCGTTGAGCGCACTGGAGTACATGCGGTGGCACCCGCTGTCGGGAATCTACATGGCATGCTCACAGGAAGAGCGAATCCGGCACTTGATGTTGGACTCATACGAAACATCAGAGAATCTATTGGGGATATTGGAATGGTACTGCATGGTGGGTCCGGACTCACGGATGAGGATTTCACGCAGGCAATCAACGCAGGCATGAATGTAGTACACATCAACACGGAAATTCGTGTTGCCTACCGGAAGGGTATTGAAAAAGGACTTGAACACAAAGAGGAGATTGCGCCGTATCGGTATTTGCATCACGGACAAGATGCAGTATATGAAGTTGTCAAAAAGCGATTAGAATTGTTTGGTAATGTATAAAGTATGGCGACTGTTTTTGTAACACGAGAAATACCAGAGAGTGGATTGGAGAAACTGCGACAGGCAGGGCATGATGTGGTAGTGAGTGAAAAAGACGGAGTACTCACTAAAAGTGAATTTCTTGCCAGTCTCGCGGCACATAATCCTGACGCAATTATTTCGCTACTCACCGACACTATTGATGCTGACGTGCTCGAAGCTGCACCACGTGTACAAATCATTGCGAACTATGCCGTGGGATATAACAACATTAGTGTAGAAGACGCGAAAGCAAGAGAAATAATAGTGACAAACACACCCGGAGTCCTGACCGACACTGTGGCAGAACATACCATTGCGCTCATGCTTGCAATAACCAGTAGAATTCCCGAAGCAGATAGATACACTCGCACCGGGGAATACAAGGGATGGGCACCTATGCTGTTTCTCGGCACTGACCTCAAAGGAAAAACACTGGGGGTGTTGGGAGCCGGACGCATCGGATCTCGTGTTGCTGAAATAGCAAGTAAAGGGCTTGGCATGAACATCATCTACCACGACGTTAAAGAAAACGAATTCCTCAACAGTGAATTACATGCTCAACGCAAGGAAGCGGTCGAGGATGTGCTCAGAGAATCTGATGTGGTGACCGTACATGTTCCTTTGCTGGATTCAACGCGACACTTACTTGACGAAGCGATGATTCGACTCATGAAGCCCAGTGCGTACTTGATAAATTCTTCACGGGGTCCCGTTATAGATGAAGCTGCATTAGTTGCGGCGCTTCAAAATAGGGAAATAAAAGGAGCGGCACTGGATGTGTTTGAGCACGAACCTGAAATGACACCGGGACTTGCTGATTTAGAGAATGTGGTAATTACGCCACACATTGCTTCGGCCACGGAAGAAACCAGAGGCAAGATGAGTGATATGGTCGCTGCGAACGTAATTGCCGCTTTGGCGGGAAACACACCTCCAAACCAAGTATAATAATGGTATACTGTATCGGTGTCTGAGCGAAACAGCGGGCTTTAAGTCGTTGCATGTTGGAGCGGCACACTGAGGAAATTAATAAGCGCATAATTAAAATACATTATGGGATTGCTAACTATTGCAGGAATTATCATTGTAGCGGTGATTGTTTGGACGATCTTTGTATACAACAACTTCATTCGGCTCATGAACAGAGTTGATGAAGCATGGGCGGACATTTCGGTACAATTGAAACGTCGATACGATCTCATTCCAAATCTTATCGAAACGGTTAAGGGGTATGCTGCGCATGAGAAGGAGACTTTCGCCGAAGTAACCGAAATGAGAACTCGCGCGATGAGTGCAGAAGGTATGGAAGCTCAGGGAGAAGCAGAAAATATGCTTACCGGAGCACTTAAATCTTTATTCGCGGTTTCTGAAAATTACCCAGACCTTAAGGCGAACGAAAACTTTGTGGAGTTGCAACGAGAGCTGACTGATACGGAAAACAAAATTCAAGCATCACGACGTTTCTATAACACCAATGTGCGCGACCTTAATACTTCAGTCGAATCATTTCCAAATAATATAATGGCCAATATGTTTAAGTTTGGGAAGAGAGATTTCTTTGAGTTAGATGAAGAGGAAGCTCGAGAACCGATAAACGTACAATTCTAAATGAAGCAACGATACGGAAAACTAGTGAGAGATAACATACCGAATATCATTCGCGCAAATGGGGAAACTCCCAATGTGCGCATTATGAACACGGATGAATATAGGCGTGAATTGCTCTACAAACTCATTGAAGAAGCAGAAGAAGTGCGACAAGCAGGGTATGATCCTGACGGTATCGAATTTGTTACAGAGCTTGCAGACCTTGCAGAAGTACTCGATGCAGTGTTTGTTGAATTTGAAATCAAACAAGATCTGCTGGAGAAATTACGAGAGGATCGAAAATCAGAAAGAGGGGGATTTGCGGAACGAATCTTCTTAGAATCAGTACAGTAATGGCATCACTCTACACACATCAATCTCAAAATATTCGGAAGTCGTGGCTACTCATGACCGTATTCTTTATGGTTGTTTTTATCATCGGATGGATTCTTGTTGCGTATACGGGAAATGGAGCAATCCTCTGGATCGCAGTGGCCTTTTCCCTTTTGATGAACGCGACCTCGTTTTGGTTTTCCGATACACTGGCCATTAAAGCTTCGCGCGCACAACCAGCAGATGGCACCATCTACAAAGATCTTCACAATATGGTAGAGAATCTTGCAATTACGGCAGGACTCCCAAAACCACGAGTATATATAATAGACGATCCTGCTCCCAATGCTTTTGCAACAGGACGTAATCCAAAAAATGCAGCCATTGCAGTCACGACAGGACTCCTCGCCACGCTTGAGAAAGTGGAACTTGAGGGTGTCTTAGCACATGAGTTGGCTCATATCGGAAACAGGGACATTTTGGTAATGTCCATTGCAGTCGTATTGGTTGGGTTTGTGGCGATTATAACTGATCTGTTGTGGAGGATATCGTTATTCGGTGGTGATCGTGACAGGAATGTACATCCGGCACTTTTGATTACCGGAATCGCCCTTATCATTCTCGGTCCGGTGATTGCACGACTCATGCAGTTTGCCGTCTCTCGGAAACGAGAATTTACTGCAGATGCAACAGGCGCCTTACTCACTCGATATCCAGAAGGATTAGCATCGGCTCTTGAAAAAATTAGCTCATATGGAAAACCCATGAAGCACGCCTCGGGAGCAACCGCCCACCTGTTTATTGGAAACCCCTTTGGTGGCAGTGGAGGTAAAATGATGCGAAAACTATTTAGTACACACCCTCCCATGGAAGAGCGTGTAGCAAAACTACGAGGTGTCTAAACAATCATGGTACTATATCGTGTACTTGGAGAGGTGGCTGAGCGGTTTAAGGCGCTCGCTTGGAAAGCGAGTTAGGAGCAATCCTACGCAGGTTCAAATCCTGTCCTCTCCGCAATCGGTTGCAGACGAGCATGATATAAAAATCATGACATGTTTTCAGAGGAGGTTTCATCCAATCTATCAGTCTTTTAAGACAATGTTAAAGCAGTTGGGAGACATTACCACAGTAAGCGCTTTTTATACTATTTCATCTAAAAACCCAAATTCGGGCTGGAGAAATAATTTTGACGAAGCAGGGGGTGGTGTGTTGTTGGATATGGGCTACCATATTCTTGATTTACTAATATGGTTTTTTGATCCACCAACAATAGATAACTCTTTTTTATCAATCAACAGACCTGATTTATACAATGTTGACGATACCGCCATGTTTGATTTTCATGTTAAAGATGTACATGGCTCTGTTTTTATAAGTTGTGTTTATCCATACAAAAGAGAGGAGATGGTTGTTATCGGCACAAAAGGTTCTGCAGTTTTAAAAAGAGACTATATAGCACGCTTTAATCGTAAACAGAATATTGTAGAAGAGCTTGAAAGTAAAGCTGGTTGGGAATCAGCTATGATTAAACAGCTGGACTATTTTTATGATGTAATCATAGACAATAAAAATGATTATCTGAGTAATCCAAACTTTCAAACAAATTATCACGTAAAAATTATGGAAAAATTATATGAAAAAAAGTAAATTTATAATACCAAAACAGTATCAATATTTTGAACATCCACAGATAGATACAGATATCAGAGTGTCTGTTTTGAGACAGCTAGAGGAAGATATATCTATATATGACAATGGTGGTATTTATAAAAAATTGGAAAATGCGTTAGCAAAACTTTTTCCAGCAAAATATTTACTAACAGTATCAAATGGAACAAACGCGCTTTATTCAATGTTTTTCGGTTCTAATATTGGGTACAAAGATGAGGTTATTGTTCCGGCATATACTTTTTTTGCTACAGCAACACCATTATTTCAACTAGGTGCGGTTCCTATTCTGTGCGACTCTGAAGAAAACGGAAATATTTCCGCGAAGGACGTAGAAAAGTTAATCACACCCAAAACCAAAGCCGTTGTTATTACGCACATGTGGGGTATTCCGTGTGACATGGATTCATTATCCAAAGTATGTAAAAAACATAATATATTACTACTTGAAGATTGTAGTCATGCACATGGTGCCGCATATAAAAATCATGTTGTAGGCACACATTATTCTGACGCAGCAGCATGGAGCATGCAGGGCAAAAAACTTATAACTGCTGGCGAAGGTGGTTTATTGGCAACAAATAATAAAGAGATTTTTGAAAGAGCTGTATTGTTAGGTCACTTTAATAAGCGTGCAAAAAAGGAGATAACTTTAGATATCCACAAACCATTTACTATAACCGGCTTTGGAGGAAATCTGCGCATCCATCCACTTGGTGCGGCAGTACTACTTCCCCAATTACCAAAATTCAAAAAACAACTTAGAGAAAGGCGAGAAACTGCAAAAATGTTGAATAACGCTATTGAAAAGCTTACTGGTTTGTCAAACGTAAAGACACCAAAGTCTTCATTGCCTGCATGGTATGCATTTCCGTTTTTGTTTGACGAAAGTAAGTTCTCTGTATCAAAGGATGAGTTTGTTGAATATCTAAATGACATAGGTGCGATTGAAGCAGATATTCCCGGCTCAACATGTCCTATGGATAAATATGAAATATTTAAAAAACCATGGTTATTGTCAAAACTTTATTCTGAGCAAAAAAAGTGCTTTGCCGATCAAGAATTTAATTTCCCAAATGCACATTTATTCCATAAAAAATTGATCAAGTTACCAACGTGGTACGGAGAAAATAGAAAGGAATATGCAAAGTATTATATTCAAGCTTTGGAACATACGGTTTATAAATTTAAAAAATAAATAATCATGGATACAAAAAATATTGAAAATCAAGCAAAAAAAGACGGAATTGAAAGATTTGTGGTAGGTGCGGTAATTGTTAATAATGAGTCAATCCTGTTTGTCAGGAGAGCACAAGATGATTTTATGGGCGGCATTTACGAACTTCCGTCTGGTAAAGTAGACGAGAGCGAAGGCTTAATCGATGCATTAAAAAGAGAAATATTGGAAGAAACAAATCTGATTATTGCTGATATAATTGGACTGTGTGACACATTTGATTACAAGTCAAAGAGTGGCACTCAAACACGACAGTTCAATTTTGTTGTTTCTGCTGAAGACGCGAGTAAGATGAAGCTGGACCCAGAAGAACATGACGTAGCTGAGTGGATAAAATTTGAGAATGTTAAATCAAGCGAAATACTCGATGATCTCATGAAGTCTATTGCCCAAAAAGCTATTGGTGTAGCAACAAAAGAATAATATTTGTCCTGGTATCTTCTGATTGGTCACGGATATAGCGCCACAGTTCGCGAAGGATTCGAACTTCGCTCAGGAAATACCGCCTTTTCACTTTTCGTCGTTTCGGACAAAAGTGAAAATTTGGGGTGCTTCAAGAAACGGTGAATTCACCGAATCCTACGTCCTCGTACGAGACGCCAGAATATGAAAACAAAGAAAAGAGTGACGAGGATATACCAAAATCGCAATATCAGTATTACCACAGACAATACAATCCCCGTTATTTTTTTCCAAAGTGCAAGACCATCTGTTGAGAGGATTTGTTTTGAATCACTAAAAAATTGTTGAGTGATTTCTTTTGCACTCGGCTTCTCGCTGCTCGCGATGGGTGATGAGGTTGAGGCAGTAGATGTGGATACCAGAGAGTCGCGAACCTCCTCAATTTTATTGGCAGCTTGTTCAATCACGGGAAGAATGTCTTCAGCTGATTCTGATCCGGTACTGAGCACTTCTTCTAAGATTTTCCCGATATTTGATACATCCGGTTTATTCGTTGTTTCAGTAACGGTGTTTGGGAGTGAAGCCGGTGCCACTGATACGGAGGTGTCAGATACGGTAGTATACACAACACTATTCTCTTCAACCGATGTAATGTATGCGCTCACGTCGTAATCACCATCGGGAAAGGTATACGTTATAGATACAGGTACAATATCATTACTTCGTACAGAAAATTGTGTTGATCCGATAATGTCACTATCAACCAAGAAAGCCACCGTTCCCGAGATATTTTCATTGCTCTGATTTTGAACTGCGGTAAATATACGAATTTCCTCACCTTCTTTCGGGTTGGGATTGGAGAACCATACACCACTAACTATTCCGGCGTTAAGTACCGCAGCATAGGTAGATACCGGTATGAGGAGTAGGAAAAGGATTACTCTAACCATGTATATATTGTAGCGCATGTTTATGATAGTATTTTTCCCATGCAAGAATTACTCAACACAACTATCGTTTTTATCAGCACCACTGGTTCGTATACGCAGGCGGGTCTTATCTTAGGCGCCGCATTTTTTACGGCACTCATTTTATTACCATTTGTTGACGGGGTTATAAAATTTCTGACGCGAAAGACGCAAACGAATCTTGATGACGAACTACGCGTCGCGCTGCACAAGCCCGTTTTCTACTTCGTACTTCTATCGGGGCTTGGCATCTCCGTATCAGTACTACCTCTTCCTGAAGGTGTCATCTCCACCGCAATTGCGTTTATCAAAACATTTATCGTCGTGGTGATTTCAAAAGGAACACTCGCGGCAGTGAAAGTAATTATTAAAAACGCTGTTGAATCTGAAAAGATTACTGCAGTTAACGAACAAACACTACCGCTCTTTGGAAACATCAGTTTTGCAGTCATCCTCGCTGCAGCGCTATACGCTTTGTTCTTGGTCTGGGGAATAGATGTGACTGCGTGGTTAGCCAGCGCTGGAATTTTGGGTATTGCCATTGGTTTTGCCGCAAAGGATACGCTGTCAAATCTCATTTCGGGAGTGTTCATTCTTGCGGATAAGCCGTATTCAGTTGGAGACTACATTGTACTCGGGTCGGGAACAGAAGGAATCGTGTCAGCAGTTGGTCTCCGGAGTACACGTATACGTACTTTTGATGATGAGGAGGTAACTATTCCCAACGGTACTATTGCAAACGAGGCACTGACCAATAAAACAGCAGGTCCGGACACGGGTCGTGTCAAGGTAGCTATCGGCGTTGGGTATGGAAGTGATACTCTCGAGGTTGAGCAAATGCTTCTTGATATCGCAAACGCACATGAGAAGGTTTTGAAAGACCCCGAACCATCGGTTCGATTCACTAACTTCGGCGAATCTTCTCTCGATTTCTTGCTATCATGCCGCGTGCAGGACCCTCTTGATGTGGCAGGAGTACAAAG
This sequence comes from Patescibacteria group bacterium UBA3530, assembly GCA_002376945.1. GTDB lineage: Bacteria > Patescibacteriota > Minisyncoccia > Phycocordibacterales > UBA2100 > UBA2100. The sequence continues at coordinate 26,195 of DFOX01000001.1, read as the reverse complement.
TGATCTACATTTTAGAATTAATGATAGGTTTGCGGAGAGTAATATAGAGATTCCATTCCCACAAAGAGATGTGCATGTAAAGCAATAGGTATGCGGAAAGTAGGGGTCGTACACTATGACGAAATTGCCCTCAAGGGTGGAAACAGGAAACTGTATGAGCAAGCGCTCGTGACTGCAATTGCACGTAAAATTGCTCAAGAAAAAATACCCTATACACTCAGCAACAGATGGGGGAGGATAATCATAGAACCGAAGACAGGCGCAACATGGAGGCAAGACATGGATGCTGTATTGCAGAATATCTTACAAACAACTCCGGGCGTTGCAGTATTTGGTTTTGGGATTGCGGTAGAGTCGGAAAGAGAGTGTATACTCGCGGCAGTGAGATATGTCGCACAATATATAGAGAAAGATTTCGAAACATTTAAAATAGCGACCACACGTACTGACAAGAATTTCTCGATATCGTCCCAAGAGATGTCCAAAGTGGCAGGAAGTGCTGCATTTGAAATTTTAGGTGATAAGAAACGAGTAGATTTAAAAAACGCTGACCTAACGATTCGCATTGAAATACTTACCGATATCGCATATGTGTATGTTCGCGAAAACGGACTATCCGGCCTTCCAGTAAGTTCTTCCGGGAAAGCGGTGGCGCTCTTATCTGGTGGTTTTGATTCTCCCGTTGCGGTGCATATGTGCGCCGTGCGCGGCGTTCGTCCCATACTCGTACACTTCCATGCGTATCCTCACACCTCGCGCGCATCTCTGGAAAAAGTTGAAGATTTAGGAAGAGTTTTGAGCAATGTGTGTGGCCCTATCGTACTGTATATGATTCCGTTGCTTGAGGCACAGAAAGAAATTTCTTTTGCAGCACCAGAGCGATTGCGCGTAGTATTGTATCGTCGTCTTATGATGAGAGTTGCCGAGGAAATTGCGAGAAAGGAAAACGGACGTGCAATTATCACTGGAGAATCTGTGGGACAAGTTGCCTCTCAGACACTTGAAAATATGCGTGCGGTTGGCGACGCGACCACATTGCCGATCATACGACCGCTTGCGGGTATGAATAAACGAGAAATCATAGATCGAGCAAGAGAGATTGGAACACATGACATATCAGTATTGCCACATGAGGACACCTGTACGGTCTTTATGCCCAAACAACCAGAGACTCGAGCGACATTGGAAGAGGTACACGAGGCAGAGAAACTATACGACAGCAAAGCATTAGTTGCCCACATGCTCAAAGAGACTGAGCTTATTAAATTGTAGTACAATACAGAACATGAAAGTGCTCATTGTAACGGCTCATCCCGCATCTTCCGGATTCACGCACAAAATTGCCGCAGCATACAAAAAGGAGAAAGAAGAACATGGTGGTGAAGTGTTTGTAATGGATTTATACAAGAAGAAATACGCACAACCTTTTTTGCATTACGAAGACGAGCAGACCGAGAGCAAACCAACTGCGGCACATAAGGTCATTCAAGAAAAGATTATATGGGCAGATGAAATCGTTTTCGTCTTTCCGGTGTGGTGGTTTGGACCACCGGCCATCTTAAAGAACTTCCTTGACCAGAATTTCACTTCAGGATTTGCGTATAAATATCGCACCAACGGCATGCGGAAGGAATTACTGGAAGGACGAACTGCTCGCATATTTGCAACCGCAGACGGTTCGCGTTTGGTATACTTTATCTTCAGGTTCACCGCTTCTATGCGATGGCGAAATGGTGTATTAGGATTTTGTGGCATCAATCTACTATCGATGGATGTTTTCGCTGAAATGTTTAAGCGTAAGAGCGCGTGCGACCGAGAACGCATGCTTCACCGCGTGACCGAACGTGCCCGCGCATATGAGAGGGCCACGCAGCGAAAGGGTGTTCGCATTCCTCACTAAAGCCATCTACGGTAAAATGTACACATGGCGAAAACGATTGTAAACGTCGTGAGCGCATTTGCGGTGATTTTGTTATTGCTGGTGCTTGGCACTTTTTTCTATATCTACTCTTTCTACAATATGCCGAAGGTAGAAAAACCATACGATTGTGTGGTTGTGTTTGGAGCCGCTGTGCGTCCGGGAGGTGTACCTTCTGATGCGCTCAGTGATAGAGTACATCAAGGAATTGATCTTCAAAAAGGATGCATTATTTTCTCAGGAGCTGATTCTGTATACGGCCGTCATGAGGTGGACGTGATGCTTGATATTGCGTACGAAAGATTAGTGGACTACCAGGACATTGAAGTGGACTACCAGGGAATTAATACAAAACAAACTATACAAAATCTTTCAGATAACCGCAGGTACCTACTTGTCTCCAACGATTTTCATTTAGCACGGATTAATCTTTTGGCAAACCAATCCGGCCTCTCCAATTATCAAGTCGCAGGGAGTACGTATCTCAACGGAAGATATGCAAAAGAATTCCTTTTTGTCATGCGCGAAGTGGTTGCGTTTTGGTACTACGTGATTGCGGGTTAAAAACATGCAACAATGTAAGGTATTAGCACATAATTCAGTACGCGTATGTTAGACATTGCAATTATTCCCATGGTAGCGGGAGGCATACTCGCCGTTGTTATTGGTTTTATTTGGTACTCACCACGAGCATTCGGCAGTATGTGGATGCAGACGGTACATTTCACCCCTGAATCCGTTGAGGTGGGAAAGAAGAAAATGCCCCTCATGATTTTAGTTGCATTTGCAGCGGCAATGATTCTTGCATGGCTTGCTTCGCAGTTTGCAATGATGTGGGGCGCATTGACTATCGGCAGTGCACTTGAGCTTGGATTTTGGATCTGGCTCGGGTTTATGATGCCGGTTGCACTAAGCCCTGTGTTGTGGGAGCAGAAGCCATTGAAGTACTTTTTTATTAATGGAGGATACTGGCTGGTAACCGCACAAGCAATTACGATAACTGCAGCACTACTTATATAATTCCACACTGCTCTAAAAGAGTTTCCTTTTCTTTTGTAGTAAGGGTCCGGGCTTCTCCTGGCTTGATATCGAGAGATAGGTGTAACATACGTACTCTTTTAAGATCGACTACTTGATATCCGAGTGCGGCGCACATACGTCTGATTTGATGTTTTTTACCCTCAGTGAGTGTAAGCGAGAAAGATTTTTCTCCCAGTCGTTTCGCGATAGCTGGCTTGGTGAGATATCCTTCAATGCGTACGCCACGAGCGAGTTTTCGCAAATCAGATTCTTTGAGGTACTTATCGACACATACCTCGTACTCTCTTTGGTGCGCGTATATTGGGTTGAGAATCGTGTTCACTATTCTCCCGTCATTGGTGAGGAGCATTAATCCGCATGATTCCTTATCCAATCTACCCACGACAGAAACGTCATCGACAATACCCGATATATCTTCAATACTTTTTTCATCCCTTTGCGGATGATGGCTCACTATGCCACGAGGTTTGTTAAACAGGTAGTATTGGTAGTTTTCGAGAAGCTCCACCACAGCGTTTCCAACACGAACCTCATCTCCGGCATGAACTTGTTGTCCCAGTGTCGCTACTGTTCCATTGATAAACACCTGCCCGTCTTTAATGAATCGGTCAGCTTGTCTGCGCGAACAATAATTATTCAAAAGTAGGTATCGATTGATGCGGATGGGATATTCCATAACCTTACACATTATGTGCGTGTACTCTATACCACATACTGTATACTAAGTACATGTATGATGCAGATAAGCCAATACTGGTCGGGTTGCTACTTCTCGTATCAGCGCTGCTTGGCCTCATTGCGGCAGGGGTGCTTGGAGGTAGTTCGGTACCGTTTACCCCCGGTCAATTAGGATTAACCAAAATTGAAGTAGACGGAACGCCGTTGTATGTTGAGATTGCGGACACTCCAGAGAAGCGCATGATCGGACTCTCTGAAAAAGAGATTCTGCAGACCAACCAAGGAATGCTTTTTGTATTTGATGAATCTGGGAAGTATCAGATATGGATGCGTAATATGAGTTTTCCGATTGATGTATATTGGCTTGATGGAAGGGGGGTGATTGTAGACATGTGGGAAAACGCAAGTCCTGATTCATATCCACAGGTTTTCACGCCAAGGAGCGAAGCATATTACATTCTTGAGGTAATCGCAGGATTTTCGGAGGTGTATAATATTACCATTGGTGATCAGGTGACCGGTTTAAGCGGTATATAATCTATAGACACATACTCTGTTATGTACCCCGCTTCACTATCCACACGGTGAAGCGTTTTTGAAGGAGAGGGGAGATGTAGAATAAGTAGATTGCCTCATGAGGAGGTATTACAAATGGTAACGTACACGCGCATGACGAAAAGAACCTCCGCACCCAAGAAGGCGGCAGCTCAATCTAGCAGTAGATTCTCATCCAAATCAGAGAAGGGAAAATTCAATAAATTTATTCCCAATATTCGTAAGCGAAACGGTAGTGTGGTCGCTTTTGATTTCTCAAAGATAGAGAGGGCCATCGAAAAAGCAATGCACGCAAGCGGAGAAGGTTCTCCCGAGGAGTCGGTGATGGTTGCACACCGCGTAGTGAGCGATTTGGTGCGCACCGCACGTAAGCACAAGGACTTCATCCCAAGTGTTGAAGGTATGCAAGACGAGGTTGAGCGACAACTGATTCTTTCAGATTATGTCAGTACGGCAAAAGCATATATTTTATATCGATCAGAACGAGCGAAGATACGATATGATGAAGGTATTCGAGTTCCTGAGCACGTTAAGAAGCTCGCCGCAGAGAGCAAGAAGTATTTTAAGGACAATCCTCTTGGAGAATTTGTATACCTCCGATCATATGCGCGGTGGATACAGGATGAGGGGCGTCGTGAGACATGGATTGAAACCGTAGATCGATACATGGATTTCATGAAAGAAAATCTAGGAAAGAAATTATCCACAAGAGAATATAAAGAGGTACGCGAAGCAATTTTACAGCAAGAAATCATGCCCAGTATGCGCTTAATGCAATTTGCGGGGAAAGCCGCACGACGATGCAATGCTTGTGCATACAACTGTTCATACATCGCACCTACAAAGCTGAGTGACTTTGCGGAAGTGATGTATTTATCCATGTCCGGAACCGGTGTGGGATACTCGGTTGAGAGCCAAAACATTCAACAACTTCCACAGATCAAGAAACAAACGGGAGAGATGTTAAAAACACATATCATCGAAGATTCAAAGGAGGGATGGTGCGAGGCGCTTACCCTAGGATTTACTACCTGGTATAACGGGAAAGATATCAATTTTGATTTCTCAGCGTTGCGACCTGCGGGAGCGCGCTTGAGCACCATGGGAGGAAAAAGTTCCGGTCCTGAACCACTACGAAATCTACTCTCATTTGCGAGAGAGAGAATCATACACCAGCAGGGACGACGACTTCGTAATATCGATGCACACGATATCATTTGTAAGATTGGGGAGTGTGTTGTGGCAGGTGGAGTTCGACGAAGCGCCATGATTAGTTTATCAGACCTAGATGACGATCTCGTACGAGACGCAAAGAAGGGACAGTTTTACATGACTGATCCACATCGCGCAATTGCCAACAATTCTGCAGTGTATGAAGAGAAACCCAGCAATGACCATTTCATTGATGAGTGGGTTGCGCTTATGAAATCAAGAACAGGCGAGCGAGGTATTTTTAATCGAGGGAGTCTTTTAAGTACGCTTCCTGAAAGGAGAACAGAGCTGCTTAAGAAAAAATACAAGAACATTGAATGGGCGGGAGAAATTGGAAATTTAGGTACCAATCCATGTGGTGAAATTATTTTACAATCGAAGCAATTTTGCAATCTCTCAGAGGTGATCTGCCGAAAGAACGATACCGAAAAGGATTTACTTCGAAAAGTTCGTCTTGCAACCATTCTCGGTACCTATCAATCATCCCTTACCAAGTTCGGATATTTATCAAAAGAATGGAAAGAAAATTGTGCCTCTGAGCGGCTATTGGGAGTTTCTCTCACCGGGCAATGGGACTCGCCAACGGTCAGAAAACCCGAGGTGCTCAAGAAACTCAAGAGTGAGGTTAATAAGGTGAATAGGAAGTATGCAAAAAAGCTTGGCATTCCACAATCAAGCGCGACCACGTGTGTGAAGCCATCAGGTACGGTGTCGCAGACATTCGATTGCGCTTCGGGAATGCACCCACGACACTCCGAATACTATGTTCGACGAATTCGAATTTCAGCGACAGACTCTTTGTTTAGAATGATTAAAGATCAAGGAGTGCCCTACCATCCGGAAGTTGGGCAGAGCATGGAAGATGCTAATACCTATGTACTCGAGTTTCCGGTAAAAGCACCCAAGGGTGCAATCTTAAAGGATCACATTACCGCCATTGACCAGTTGGAGCATTGGAAAGATGTAAAGCTTCATTACACAGAACACAATCCATCAGTGACCATCTCCATTGGTGACGATGAGTGGATTAGGGTCGCCAACTGGGTGTATGAGAACTGGGAAATTGTTGGGGGACTATCATTTCTACCGCGAGCCGATCATGTGTATCGTCTAGCTCCGTATGAGGCAGTGGACAAAGCGACTTACGAGAAACTCTACGATACGGTAAAAGATATTGATTATTCAAAACTACTCACCTACGAACAAAGGGATGAGACAGATCTTAAAAGAGAGTTAGCGTGTGCAGGAGGTTTGTGTGAGATTGAAATCTAATTTACACGTAAATACAAGCATGGTATAATGTTTTTGCTCGTGTCGGGTAGTTGCGCCCTTGGGGTGAGGAAAGTCCGAACACGCACTTCGCTAATGAAGTAGCAGGGTAGCGGGTAACGCCCGTCGAGAGTGATCTTAGGGATGCGAACAGTGACGCTGCGGCAGAGATGCCAAGGACCCTTCGGGGGTATGCTCACGGTAACGTGAGAGTGAAACGGCAAAATTCCTACCTGCGTGCAAGGCCGTGTCCGCGTATGCGGAAGTGCCGCTAGAGGTGGTTGGCAACAATCATCGGAGATAAATAACTGCACAGTATGTCGTGACGATACATACGGACAGAATTCGGCTTATAGGCACGAGCTCGTCATAATCAAAAAACCGCTCCGTGAAGGTGCGGTTTTTTGTTTTGTGTGGATTACACATACTCGCTCATGTTGCTATAATGGATTACATATTACTCAAAAAACTGTATGAAATTAATACCCTCACTCTCAGTACAACGTCTCGACTCATGGTCAAAAAACCTTGTTCTTGCCGTTGTATTTCTATTACCACTATTTGTATTACCAGGTTCTTTCTTATCTCTTGCCGCTTCAAAGATGGGATTGCTTGCTCTTGGAATGTTGAGCGCAACTTTCTTTTGGGCACTTGCTCGATCTAAGGAGCACCGCGTCGAGTATCCAGAAACGAATGTTCTCTGGTTCACCGCACTTCTTATCAGTGGATATGTGGTATCCGCACTTCTGGCCACAAGCGTTGTTGAATCATTGGTTGGATTTGGATTCGAAAGGGATACTGTATTTGCCATGATTGTATTTGGAGCAACGATGGCTGTCGTTGCCTTGACCACCAAAACGGTCGCACACTTTATTCGTCTCCAACGTACTATCCTTACATCGTTCTTTATTCTCGCAGTGTTTCAGATCGCTCGAATAGTAGTTGGAGGAGACGTTCTGTTGCCTAGTATATTTTCAAGCGACCCCACCGCGACACTGCTTGGAAGCTGGAACGACCTCGCCGTGTTTAGCGGACTGGTCACGATTATTTCTCTGACCGGATTGGCGCTCTTTTCAGCACGAAGAATGCGCATGGGGCTTTACGCAACACTCGCAACCGCAGTCTTCTTGCTCGCTGTGGTAAACGTGGGGGTGGTTTGGACTACGCTTGCACTCATGTCTTTTGTTCTCGCACTCTACATTTTCTCTGACGCATCGTATGATCGTGAGACAGGAAAATTCAGGTCATACCTACCATGGAAACGAATGTTCCCCAGTATCGGTGTATTAGTGCTTAGCATTGTCTTTATAATTGCAGGAGGAACTATTGGAGGAAGTATAGCAAACGTATTCAACACCGGCTTCAGTGATATACGACCTTCATGGGAAGGGACCATTCAGGTGGGATCAGGCGTGTTTAAAGATAATTTACTCTTTGGAATCGGTCCGAATGCATTCGATGATGCGTGGGTTCAATATAAGGCACCTGCAGTGGTACAAACAAACTTTTGGAACACAGATTTCACTTTTGGTATTGGTTTGATTCCTAGCGCGTTCATTACCGGGGGATTGGTTGTTGGGTTACTCTGGATCCTCTTCTTTGCGTCATTTGCCTATCTTGGATTTAAGATATTTACGCGACGATTGGTACAGCCGTCACTAATGTACATCACCGTATCTTCATACGCAGGAGCGGCATTCTTATGGATTCTCTCTGTGGTATATATTCCGCAGACAGTGTTACTTGGGTACGCTTTTGTGTTTACCGGAGCGGCAGTGGCAGCAGCGCACATAGCCGGAGTACTTACTACTAAAGAAATTAACTCAGAAGAGAACTATGCTTCAGGTTTGATACTCACCGTTTCAACAGTAGTGATGGTGGTTGTTATAGGAGGATCATTTGTGGTAGCCGCAGAGCGTGTATTTGCCAGCGTAACACTCTCTCGAGCGGTGGTTGCGGCAAATGAGGGAGACTTTGAAAAAGCTGAAAAACTTACCGCGCGTGCAGCCATTATCGGAGGAAATGTGCGCAGTGCGCAGCTTGAGACAAATATAGGACTTGCAAAACTTTCTGCGATATTAAATGAAGAAAGTGATGACATTGAAGCGCAAAGAGAGCGATTCCAAACCGAACTCGCCAAAACGATAACCGCAGCACGCAGTGTGGTCGCGGCTGATGATAATTATCGAAATTGGCTACAACTCGGAGACGTGTACGGACAACTGGTCCCTCTTGAAATCGAAGGAGCATATGAGAGCGCAATGCAAGCATATCAAGAAGCTCAAGTACGCAACCCATTTAATCCTCTCATGTCTATGCGAATTGCGTCTCTTGCATTTGCACAAGGTAATTTAGAGGAAGCGCGAACAGTGTTGAATCAGGCCTTGGAGATTAAGAGTAACTACACCGACGCATACTATCTTTTGTCACAGATTGCAATTCAGGAAGAAAAAACAGACGAAGCTATTACCACAACCGAATCAGCAGTACTACTTCGACCCGACAACGCCGGATTACTCTTCCAGCTAGGCATCTTACACTACAGCCAAGGGTCATACGAGAAGGTAATTCCGGTTCTTGAAAGAGCAGTTGCAATTAACCCTAACTATGCAAACGCACTGTACTTCTTGGGATTGTCGTACGATCAGACAGACAATGCAGAGGGAGCTTTGGCTGTGTTTAAGCGAATTGCATCACTAAATCCTGACAATGAAGAAATTGCAGCAATAGTAGTTGCACTCGAGAGTGGTAAATCGGCACTTTCCGCACTACCTCAGGCACCATCAGTATCTTCTGGACAACTTCCGGTAGAGAATCAATAAAAGAGATGCGGCAAGAACAAAAAACCGCTTGGATACGGGTGGTTTTTTGTTTCAAAAACAGTATTGCTGTGCTAGTCTAATCGAAATATGGACAGAATTCTAAAGTTCGTCGAAAGAGAAGTACGCGGTCTTCATGAGACCGCGTATCTGTTAGGTCTATTTGCACTTTTGTCAACATTCCTGGCTTTTTTTCGTGATCGACTACTTGCGGCTAGTTTTGGAGCGGGTGAGACGCTAGATATATACTACGCAGCATTTCGCATCCCAGACATTGTTTTTATTGCGGTGGCCTCTTTGGTCTCGGTCTTCATTTTAGTGCCAATTCTTACGCAATCAACAAAAGAAGAGGAACGACATGCATTGATTGGGAACATTGTGACAGCATTTTCTCTGGCGATGATCGGTATCACCGTACTCTTATGGATAGCAACGCCATTTTTGGCCACACTCATTTTTCCCGCGCTGGTTGCAAAAGATACCGTACTGATTACTTTGACACGAATTTTGTTGCTGCAACCATTCTTCTTGGGACTTTCGGGAGTTATTGCAAGTGTAACCCAAGTACACGGGCGATATCTGCTATATGCCATTGGTCCGCTTTTGTACAACGCAAGTATCATTCTTGGTATTATTACTTTTTACCCACTTTGGGGTCTGAGTAGCATTGCCTATGGTGTGGTGCTCGGAGCGGTGCTTCATATGGGCATACAGATTCCATTTGCACTCCGTAGAGGATATTTAAGGCGAGTAGATTTTACTTTGGATTTCTCTCAATTACGACACGTGGTTGCTACGTCAATTCCACGTACACTCTCAATGGCTTCAAACAACATTGCACTCTTTGCTTTAATTATTATCGCGGCAACGCTCGGTGCCGGATCCGTGTCTGTTTTTTCACTGGCGTTTAACTTACAGATGGCGCCACTATCAATTATCGGTGCGAGTTATTCTGTAGCTGCATTTCCGATACTCGCGCGATTTTTCGCTCATGGCGAGACAGAACATTTTTGTAATCAAGTGATAACGGCAACCAGACACATTCTATTCTGGTCAATCCCCTTGATTGGTTTAGCGATTGTACTGCGAGCGCACATTGTACGCATTGTACTGGGATCAGGCGCTTTTGATTGGGCGGACACTCGACTGACCGCTGCGGCACTTGCGTTATTTATCATATCGCTCGCAGCTCAAGCACTCTCACTGTTGTTCGTTCGTGGATACTACGCCGCTGGTGAGACACTCAAGCCACTCGTGGTCAATGTGAGTACTGCGGTAGGGACGGTTGTTTCAGGATATGGATTGCTTATTTGGTTTCAAGGAAATGAGGTGGCACGGTACTTTACCGAAGCTTTGTTGAGAGTAGAAGGTATTACGGGGGTGGAAATTTTAATGCTTCCTCTCGCCTATGCTCTTTTTGCAATAGTCAATGCTGTAATCTTTATGATTATGTTTGAGCGAGACTTTGGAATTTTATGGAAACATATACGAAGAACACTATTCAACAGTGTTGCAGCTGGAGTGTTCGGAGCTTTCTTCGCGCGTCAGGCACTATTTATACTAGACGACGTGTTTAATATCAATACCTTCATTGGTGTATTTTTGATTGCGGTATTTGCATGGTGCGTGGGCGTCTTTGGTGCGTGGGCAACCTTCAAACTGCTCAAGAGCAAGGAGCTTGGAGAAATTGGTAAAGCCGCACATAATAAGTTTTGGCGGTTTGTACCTATAATTCGTAGATAGACACATGCAAAATATCCGAAATTTCAGCATCATAGCACATATTGATCACGGCAAATCCACTTTGGCCGATCGTATGTTGGAGGTGACCGGAACTATTCCGGAGCGCAAAATGAAAGACCAAGTTCTTGATCAAATGGACCTTGAACGCGAACGTGGCATTACTATCAAAATGCAGCCGGTGCGTATGCGATGGAGAGGAGTCACTCTCAACCTAATTGATACTCCAGGACACATTGATTTTTCATATGAAGTATCACGTGCGTTAAAGGCCGTGGAGGGTGTCGTACTTCTTGTTGATGCGACGCAAGGGGTACAAGCCCAGACACTATCGGTGCTTGCGCTTGCTCGAGAACAGGGATTGGTTGTCATACCGGTACTCTCCAAAGCGGATTCTCCACTTGCACGCACGCATGACATTGCAACTGAGTTGGCGCTGCTACTTGATGTTGATGAGGAAACCATTATGGTAACATCCGGAAAAACTGGAAAGGGTGTTGCGCAACTGCTCGATGCGGTGGTTGAAACAGTGCCGCCACCATCGTCTGGGTGTAATGATGACAGGGCTTTGATTTTTGACTTCCAATATTCAGACCATAGAGGCATTGTACTTTTTGTACGCGTCGCAGATGGTGAACTTACCAAGGGACAAAAACTAAAATTTGCTGCTGCAGGTGAACAATTCAATGCTTTGGAAGTGGGAATATTCACTCCCGAGGAAGAGCCAAAAGACAGGTTGGTGGCAGGGGAAATTGGGTATGTGGTAACGGGGATTAAAAAACCGGGAATTGTTGGAGTAGGAGATACGGTAGTAGATGCACGTTCAAAAACAGATGCGCTACCCGGATATCGGGAACCATCACCAGTAATTTGGGCGAGTATCTATCCGGAAAGTCAGGATGATTTGGCACTTTTGCGACAAGCACTCGAGAGGATGCGATTAATGGATTCCTCGCTTTCGTATGAAGAGGAGGCCTCGGGAATTATGGGGCGCGGTTTCCGTTGTGGTTTTCTTGGCATGCTTCATATGGAGATTATTACCGAACGTCTACGACGCGAATTCAGTTTGGAACTGATCGTAACACTGCCGACAACAGTCTACGAGGTTACCTTAAAAAATGGGAACGTTGATACGGTATATACACCAACGCGATTTCCGGATGATGGAGAGGTTGAGAGCGTTCGAGAAGAGTGGGTCAGAGCAAGCATCATCACTCCCGCTGAGTATTTGGGAGGGGTCATGCAAGTGTTATACGAACATGAAGCCACCGTTGTGTCGACAGATACGATGCCCGATGGACGTACACAACTGGTATGCTCCATGCCGCTGCGCGAGATGATGCGCAATTTCTTTGATACGCTCAAGAACGTAACATCGGGATTTGCATCACTATCATACGAACAGGTGGGGAAGCGAGATGCAGAGGTTACCAGACTCGATATTTTGATAGCCGAAGAACGTGCACCGGCATTTAGTCGCATTGTTTCAACAAAAAGAGTGGAATCAGAAGGGAGAGAGATGGTTGCCAAGTTAAAGGATATGCTTCCAAGACAGCAATTTGTACTCAAGATACAAGCAAAGAGTCAAGGACGCATCATAGCAGGAGAGAAACTTTCTGCGATGCGTAAAGATGTTACCGCTAAACTCTACGGAGGTGATGTAACACGGAAGAACAAGTTGCTGGAGAAACAAAAGAAAGGCAAAAAGAGGGCACTCGCTCGCGGAAAAGTCCACATTCCTCATGAGGTGTTTATGAAAGTAATGCGAAATGAATAGTGCCTAGAAAATTCCCGGCAGGGTGTAGAACACCACCATACTTATGATAATAAGTACGGCAAACGTTCCCCACAACCATTTCATTGCTTTGCGTGTTTTTTCATCAAAAAGAAAACTCATTGGGTATAATAGTACCATATGTCACGCATGCAAGAAAAAAGAACGAGATATAGAATTATTTTTGGTCGCATTGGTATACTCGTACTTTTAGTGACTGTCGCTTTTTTTGCCAAAGGCGTTTGGGGAGTATATGAGAAAGCTCGATTCGCTCGAGAGGCGAGAGATGCCGCTCGAAATGAACTTACCAACCTTACAACACGAGAAACGGCGCTCTCATCGGAGATACGGCGTTTGGAAACCCAGCGTGGTCTCGAAGAAGAAATACGTCAAAAGTATGATGTTGGAAGACGAGGCGAGCAGATGATTGTACTGGTTGATGCTCCAGAGCCGGATAAGGTATATGTGCCACCACAACCAACCATTTGGGAACGAGTTGTTATTTTTTTAGGTTTAGAGCGGAGGTGATATACTAGTGGGGTTAATAGAGATAATACAAGACTATGGATAAGCAAGTAACCATATACAGCACACCAACGTGTCACTTCTGCCAAATGGCAAAAGAGTTCTTCACCGAGCACGATATCACATACACGGAATATAATGTTGCTGAGGATAAAGAGAAAGTACAAGAAATGGTACAAAAGAGTGGTCAAATGGGGGTCCCGGTCATTTTTGTAGGAGAAGAAATGGCCATCGGATTTGATGAAGATCGACTTCGCCAGATGCTCGAACTCTAAAGGTGTTCATATCGTGAGAGCGTAAAACCCCAGCGAGATGCTGGGATTTTACAAGTATGCTACAGTTCTCGTACGGTCCCCGTAGTTCAATGGATAGAACAAGCCCCTCCTAAGGGCTCGATGCATGTTCGACTCATGCCGGGGACACACTAAAAAGATTTGATATAATTACCGCATGTTACCGCATAATAAAAAGATTGATGAGATCTATCGTCTCGTATCCGACAATAATCGGTTGTTGCGCAAGATGAGGAGGGCTGCACTGTGGGGAACGATAGTTAAGTTACTACTCTACGCTGTAATATTGGGAGTACCGGTCTTCTTGTACTTGACGGTCTTTCAACCCATGATTCAAGACGTTGTAGGTACCTACTCGCAAATACAAGGAATGCAAAATACATCCGTTGATCAGTTGCAAAACTTGCTCAATGGCATCCCTGGATTGTAGCAGGTCCGCTTTCGGTATGTTAGACTAAGCGCCATTGCTTGGGTAGCTCAGTTGGTTTAGAGCATTCGCCTGAAGAGCGAAGGGTCGGCGGTTCGAGTCCGCCCCCAAGCACAAATACGGACTTCGTCCGATTCTGTGCAGAGATATTGAACGAAGTTCGAACCTTTTTCGAGCGAAGCTCGTAACTCGCAACGCGCGGAGCGCGTGGTAGCTTTGTACTTTTACGTACGCATTCGGGTTCGTGGTGGTGCTATACCGCGCCTCGGGCGCTCGTCACCTCGCGCAGCAACCCTAAAAATTTCCTTACCATTTGAAAAAGCGGAAGGGGGTGCGGGGGAAGTCACCAAAAAGATGAAAGAAAATTTTTGGGTTGCTAAGTTGTCCTCCAATTTTCTAATAGCCGTCCTAGTGTAATCAACTCGAATGACTTCGAAATTGCTAAGACGGCTACTAGAAAAAGCCATTCGAAAAGTTGGCCACGAGGTCAGTGTGTCACATTTCGCATGAATTTGACATATAGCAAATAGTATGATGGAATACAGTTTGTTTTGAACCTTACATACTTGCATTTGCCGTAGCAGAAAGTGTCTAAATCTTGGACTTTTTCTGCTGCGGCGCACCCAACTCTGGGAAGGCCAAAGCGTGCTCTTTAGGAGAAAGAAAATGTCAAAAGATATGCTTGGCTCGGTTGTTCGGGCCGCGGTAAGTGTCCCCCAGGGACGCATGGAACTGTTGGCGCGCATCGCGAGCGATCTCGCTCACGACAACGCGTGTGGTGAAGACTGGTTTGCACACTATGAACGTGTGCGGAAAGAGGGTCTCCCCGCCCCGCAGTTCGAACGCAACGAACACGGCCACATCGTAATCTCTATCATGGGCCTCGCCCTGACCGGTGAGCAGGAAATCCAGCGTCTCTCTGACGCCGGATTCCGCACCAGCGACTACGCGAGATCGTGCCTTACCTCCAGGAAAAAGGACGGCTACGACAAGCTCCATCAGCTGGAAGACGGACGTGCATACCAGCCCGTCATCGTCCCCGGCAAAGAGGTCGAGAAGAACCGCACGACCGCCGAACTGCGGAAGTACGCTGCTGGCTTCGGCTATGAACAGCCGCTTGCTGGCGTTGTTCCGCGCATTCGCGAGACCGTCTCCGATGAAATGATGGAGGAAATGGGGTTCTGGTACATCGCCGCTCTCCATGATCCCATCACCGATTCTGGCGGCGACCAGCGCGTACTCCACGCGAACCGGGGGAACCGGCGTGACGGCGGCCAGTGGGTCGGTGCGCGTTGGGACTGCCCTGATCACCAGTGGTATGACTATGGTGCGTTTGCGTTCGTCGTCCCTGCAAGTTGAACTTTGCAATTTGATCTTGGCTCTCGCTCTTGATCACTTTGCCCTTGGCTCCGCTCCGGCGGGGCCAAATTTTTTGTTAAAATAGAGACGGTAGTAGGTGAATACGCGAGCGATCATGCTCGGATCTAGTTTCCATATCTGTGAGAGTGTTCTCGGTTAAATCCTAGAACAACGTGTAATATATAAACTTTAAAAAAGAATATTGTGTTTATGCACTTTATATTAGAACTTGGTACCATTGAGACATAGATACATCAGCATGAGCAATTATTTTAACAAAGATAGATTATATGGAGACGACTTTTCTCTTGATGAAATAGAAAGGTGGTATAAAGAAGAAATAGAAGAATATCAAGATATAAATAAAGAAAACGCAAAGATTTATACTTATGCCTACCACGTTGTAAACAAAATTTATGGATTCAATAAATTGAAAAACATAGAGTCTTTTGAAAATGTTTTGGGGTTTGGTTCTGCAAGAGGGTATGAATTTGAGCCAATAGTTGAGAAAATAAAAAAGCTAACAATAATAGAGCCTTCGGACGAGTTCGTTACTTTAAATATAGGAGGACTTTCTCCTGTGTATACCAAGCCAAATATAAATGGAGATATTAGTTTTCAGACAGACTCTTTCGACCTAATAACCTGTTTTGGAACTCTTCACCATATTCCAAACGTATCGCATGTTTTACAGGAATTGGTTCGAGTCTTAAGGCCGGGTGGACATATGCTTATTCGTGAGCCGATAGTTTCTATGGGGGATTGGCGTAAGCATCGAGAGGGTTTAACCAAAAACGAAAGAGGCATTCCTGTTTGGTTTTTCAATAAAGAGTTAAATAAATATAATGTAGAGATAGTTTCTGCCAATTATTGTTTCACTGCTCCGTCTTTTGTACAGAGAATAGTAGGAAGATTTTTAAAAAAACCAATCTTTTCATATTTGGTGTACGTGATTTTTGATAAGTTAGTATCATTTATTTTAAAGGGTAATACAAAGTATTACAGAGAAAAAATAGTAGATAAGGTAGCACCGTCGTCGATATTTTATGTGATAAAAAAGAATGCTGCCTAGTTCTTTTGGTTTAGAAATTACTCCCGAATCACTTTGACTTTGCAGGGAATTAGGTTGCGAGAACAGGATGCGAAATTACTTTCCAATTTTTGCTAAAAAATCCTAGAGACTTATTCCGTTAATTGAGGTGTACATCTGTGCTGATAATAATATTTTACTCACCATTTTCAACATTACTAATATATATTCTGTCCAGAATGTAACGCTCGGCATAGGTTGGTATTTCTGCACACCCACATATAATTTGTGTATAATGTATACACATATGTACGAAGGTCAAAAGGTACAGTTTGATGAACCTACTTACCATGGAAGCATGCATAATCGTAATCAGAGAAGCGGACTCACCGGCTTTTTGATTGAAAAAAATATTGCAAAAAATGAAAAGCAGGCAACCTACATTCTGCTGGGAATACTAGGTCTATGTATTGTAGTGATTGCTTTCTACATCTCAACTACAGCAAAACCCGAAGTGTTTACCGAGGAAGAAATTGCCATCTTGGAAAGTGGAAGACCGAGATAAAGTGTATGTATAAAAGATATGATGATAACAAGAATCACGGATTCACTCTCATAGAACTTTTGGTAGTGATAGCCATTATCGGAATGCTCTCTTCGGTGGTATTGGCAAGTTTAAATACCGCCCGAGAAAAAAGTCGAGACGCGCGACGCATCTCAGATTTTAGACAACTCAAAACTGCATTGGAATTGTATTATAATGACAATCGTGGATATCCAGTGTGTGCGGGATTATACATAGAGGATCAAAATAACTGCTTGGCAACAGCGCTTACCCCTAAATATATTTCAAATCTTCCTGTCGATCCGCGGAGTGGTGGTGATGGGAATTCACAGTGGGGATATGACTACCAATACTATCAAACTACCGATCAATACGCACTGAGAGTGATACTTGAAGGGACATCTTTTCCTCGAACGGGCTCATACCCCAATGGAAATACGTGTCAAAGTGCAGAGTACCCCACATGCAGTTGGTACGGCGATTGTGTTTATGCCTTTGGTGCAGGATGTTCTGGACTGATGCTTCAGGCGGGAGTGAGGAAATAGCAGGTTGGGGATACTACCTCGACAGTGTCATGGTATACTTACCGCTATTGAAGTATGACGTTTGATACAACACAGGCACGAGAACTAGAAAATCAAATGCTCGGTGAGAGCAACAGCGATGTCGCTGAAGCATTTCGAACCATCACTGCGTTAGTGATCGAATAAATCCATTTGTTGCAAAGCGTGAGGACATGTGAAAAACTAGGTGTATATGAAGGAGAATATATTCCAACAAATCGAATCATATATCACACACTCACCATTGCCAACCGAAAAACAACGCGCCTTTATCGAACTTTTTGCACAAACAAAAGAAGAAGCATTACGCCCGGTACTTGCTCTTATGGACAAGGATTCGGCATGGGTGGAGCGATTGTACGAAAATTATATACAAAAGAAGGACGCACTAACGACCGGAAACATGGATGCGTGGAAAGATGCGATTGAAAAAGAGAAGGCAGAAATTGAACGCAACTAATATTATGCTGATGATTTTACTTTCAGCTTAGTTTTCCTCTCCTTGTTTATCTTCGGCAAACGAATGACTAAGATGCCATGGTTTGTGGTAGCATCTGCCGCATCTACATCCACCTCCTCAGGCAGAAGAATGGTTCGTGCAAATGCGCCCCAGTACAGCTCTCGGTAGAAATAGTTTTCCTCACTCGTTTCCTTGTGTTCTTCACGATTTCCTCGAATAGTAATCATGTCTCGTGTAAGAGAAATATCAACACTATTTGGACTGACACCGGCAATGAGTGCTTTCACCACAATCATATCTGGCGTTTGATATATATCCACCGATAATTCACCCTCATGCACCGGTTCCTCTTCGGGCTCAGGAACCACATCTTCCTCAAGCGAATGGTGTGTTTTCGCATCATGTACGAGTGCAGACGCCTGTTTGGGTTCTTCCGACTCAAAGAGGTCGTCATAACTATCAGGAGCAATAGATCCGGTGAGTTTTTCGAAGAATGACGGTTTTCGCATAGCTATACGTTAATGTTTCTTTTAATCCTCTTCACGTGTTCAAAGGCGATAAGCAGCAAAATGAGACCAATCCACACAAAAGCAAAGACGCGCATCAATTCGCCACTTTCACTGTTAAGTATAAAGAAATTAAATGACCCGTGCAAAATGATTGCGAGGATAAGGCCCATAAAACCAAACCAAAACCTCACCACTTTGTGTTTGTAAAAAGCGAGACCCAACATCAAACCAATAACCGACGAGGAGAGTACATGCAAGAGCGTCGCTCCCAAGAATCGGTAGTTTCCGGTGAGTATACTCTCAACCACTTCACCTGTCATAAGTGGATCAATTAAGAAAAGGGTGTTTTCAAGTGCGGCGAATCCAAGTGCAACCGTGATCATGTAAATCATCGGGTCGATTGGTTCGTTATTGGCTCGATGTCGAAGTACGGTGAAATAGGCGAGTAGGTATTTCATCCCTTCTTCAAGCGCCGCCCACACAATGACGACGGTCGTCCCGGCAAGTACTGACAGGGCAATTTTTTGCAAGGGGATTACCGCAACCACTGCCACCATTCCCACGAGAAACGCTGCGACAATCAGCGGTAGTGGCTCGGGATTCTTTTTATCCTCACGAGTCCAAAACCAAACCCAGATGAGGGACGGAATGATTCCTCCCAAAGCAGCATAGATGACCACAGAAAGATCCATAGGGTCATTATATCATCTATCCTTTAGGCCACGGTGCAACTATGAGCATATCTACATCAGTTACAGGGAGTGATTGCCAGATCTCTTCGGTGACAAAAGGCATAAATGGATGTAGTATCTTGAGCGATTGGGTGAGTAGGTGGTAGAGCAGCCATTGGCGAGATCTTTTTGCATCTCCTTCTTCTTGTAGCAGTGCTTTGCTCTCTTCAAGAATTACATCTGCAAGTTCATGCCATACATATTGATAGATTTTTTCACTTGCAAGATGGTATCGAAAGTTGTTTAAATCATCGGTAACATCTCGCACAATCTCATTGAATGCATGTAGAATTTCGGCATCGGATTCACTCAGAGAAGGTTGTTCTTGTATATACGCTTCCTCAACTGCGGTGAGAATAAAGCGAGATATATTCCACAACTTGTTTGCGAACTTCTTATACGCATTAACCTTCTGAATATCCAAGTTGATATCGGTTCCCGGTGTGTTTCCGACGATAAGGGCCATGCGTAACGCATCAGTGCCATATTTTTCAGAAATTTCCAGTGGACTTACCACATTTCCCTTGGACTTACTCATTTTTTGTCCTTTCCCATCACGCACCATTCCATTAAGGTACACTTTCTCAAAAGGAACTTTTCCTGTTCGGTACAAGCCGAGCATAATCATACGGGCAACCCAGAAAAAAAGAATATCTTTCCCGGTTTCCATAACAGATGTTGGATAATATGTGGTGAAGTCTTCACTATCAGGAAATCCTGTAGTACACAGCGGCCATTGTCCTGATGAGAACCATGTATCGAAAGTGTCAGGATCGTGCTCGACTGCACCACCGCACTTTGCACACTCTTTGATGGAATCATCAAGATCCACCATCCCGTGCATACAGGTGGTACATATCTTTGCGGGAATCGGTATACCCCATACGATTTGTCGGGCAATGGGCCAATCCTCGATATTTTCAAGCCAATGTCTGAATACTCGCTCATCGCGCTTGGTTACGAACTCAACCTCCCTGTTGTCGACAGCTTGAAGAGCCCGTTCTGCCAAAGGGCCCATTTTGATAAACCACTGTTCTCGAATTTGCGGCTCAATTTCTCTATCACACTTATAACAGCACGGAACTGCGTGTTCATATGCATCATCAATCTTCACAAGTAATCCTTTTGCGTCAAGTTTTTCAACTATTTTCTCTCGTGCGAGTGTTATGGGCATACCCGCGAACTCTCCTGCTATCGGGAGCAGTTTTCCTCTCCAATCGATAATTTGTTCGTAGTCAAGATCGTGTCGCTTTGCAATATCAAAGTCTACGGCACTGTGCCATGGTGTGATGGTCATAACACCTGATCCTATGTCCGGATCACCGGCTTCATCTTTGATGATGGTCGCAGTAATGGGGCCATTAATCCATTCAACTTCAATTTTCTGTCCATGTTCATATTCCTTGTATCGCTTGTCTTCTGGATGCATTACCACATATTTATCACCAAACTTTGTCTCAGGGCGTGCTGTTCCAATGACGAATGGTCCATATTGGAAGTAGTAGAATTTATCAGTTCGGTCATGGTGCTGTGTCTCAAGGTTTGCAAGAGATGTTTGGTGCTTTGGACACCAATTAACACTGCGAGCTCCTCGGTAGAGTAACGCATCTTTTTCCAATTGCTTGAATGTGTCATATACCGTCTTGATCACACGATCATCAAGTGTGAAGAGTGCACGCGACCAATCACACGATGCGCCAAGCTCACGGATTTGATTTTCCATAAAAGACTTGTTTCCAAGGGTGAATTCCATAATCTCATCATAGAGTTCTTTTGGATCCATTTGAAATCGAGAACGCCCTTCTTTTTGGAGTTCCTTTTCGTATACGACTTGTGTTTCAAACCCTGCGTGGTCTGCACCTGGAATCCAAAGTGCCTTCTTTCCACACATACGTTGAAAACGCACCATGGTGTCTTCTATGGCAAACACCAGTCCGTGTCCTGCGTGTAGTGACCCATTGGCGTTTGGTGGAGGCATGACAACCGTAAAGGGTTCATTGCGTTCACCGGGTAAATTATCCGGATTAAAATATCCTGATTCTTCCCACTTTTTATACATAACACCTTCACTCTCTCGAGGGTTATACGGTTTTAGAAATTTATCTGGGATGTGCATATGTTTGGATATCGTACCACAATTCTATTTCACCGTAACACTCTTGGCCAAATTCCTCGGCATATCCGGGTTAATTCCCCGAGCGATTGCCAGGTAATAGGCAAGTAACTGTGTTGGTATGACGGTTGCAATAGCTTGTGCGGTGCCGCAATCAGGTACACGTATCCAATAATCGAACAGATCGTGCGACGTCGGTGCGATACCGACGATTCGTGCACCGCGAGTTTTCAACTCCATTGCATTTGTAATCGTTTCCGGATCATCTCCGAGCACAAGACACACCGTCCCTTTTTGTATTAATGCAATGGGCCCATGCTTTAATTCACCGGCTGCAAATCCCTGTGCATGAATGTACGAAACTTCCTGAATCTTAATAGCAGCTTCGAGTGCTATGGGATAGAGAGCGTTGCGTCCTATGATGAACAGACTTTCCTCTTTCGACAGCTTCCGTGCAATTTTTTCTATATGCTTGGAATATCTTGGATTGAGCATGTCGTTTATGTTTGCACCCGTTTCTTGTATGAGCATCCGACCAGTTCGTATACCCGGACCGTCACTGTAGGCACAGAGCAACAGAATAGCCATTTGAGCAGTCATTGCTTTTGTAGAGGCCACCGCTTTTTCTGCTCCCGTATTAATATCAATATGTTTTGTTGACATTCGTGCGATAGAAGAGCTGGGAGTATTGGTTATGGAGAGTATCTTCGCACGATGTTTCTTTCCATACTCAAGCACCTCAAGGGCGTCTGCGGTCTCTCCAGATTGTGATATCGCCACTAATGCAGTTCCTTTTTTGATAAAGCGCTCAAAC
>DFOX01000001.1:0-3384 GCA_002376945.1 Patescibacteria group bacterium UBA3530 | reverse complement strand
ATCATATAAGTACCGTTTTGCTTCTGCACTTCAGATAGAAAGCCCTGTATAGAGGAGCTGGCGTGCTCCACTGTTCGCAATATCGTTTCTTTTTGTTCCAGTATCTCCTTGAGCATAAAATGCGGCCATCCTTCTTTTGTAGCGTTTTCCTCATTCCATCCGACGGTAATGTTTCTCTTTTTAATCGACTTACCATTTGCAATTGAGTACACCCGCACCTGATTTTTGTGTATATGAGCAAGCTCTCCGTCGTCGAGATAATTCACCACTTTCGTGTATGGAAGGAATGCGGGTATGTCACTTGCAACGTATGTTTTTTCTTTTCCTCGCCCTATAATTAAAGGACTTCCTCTGCGAACGGCCCATATTCCCGGTGCGTCAGAGATCATCACGACAAGTGCGAAACGTCCCTCAATCATTTTTGCAACTTTTCGCAAAGCATTTTTAGGATTCATGGTATCTGCGAGTAGGTTGTCGATAATGGCAGCTAATACTTCGGAGTCGGTTTTGGAGAGGAGCGTATATCTCTTTGGGAGGGATTTCTTCAGATCTTGGAAGTTTTCAGCGACACCATTGTGCACAAGCGTCACACGTCCTTGGGTGTGGGGATGAGCATTTCTTTTGGTGACACCGCCATGGGTTGCCCATCTGGTATGCCCCAAGCCAGTTGTACCTTTGGGAAATGTCATCTGCACATCTGATATTTTTCCGACATCTTTAAACGTTTTTTCTCCTTTCACCGCAATACCCCAAGAGTCATATCCACGATATTCCAATTTCTTCAGCCCCGCTAAAATTATTTCCCCGGAATCTTCAGTGTTTCCGGTTATCGCAAAGACGCCACACATATATCTAGTATAGCTTTAAGTTGCCCGAAGCGGAAATATCTGTGTGTGCTGCAGGAGGAGTATCACTGATGGCGGCAGCAAATGCAATCATTACGCCATTGTCTGTCGCCAGTGTAGGTGCTGCAACATGAAAAGACACATCGGCATATTCATGTACCATTGCGCTCAGTTGCGCTCTGATTGTTGTATTTGCCGATACACCACCACCGACAATAAGTGCATGAGCGTCGTACGCGTCTATCGCGTTTTGTACTTTCTTTACCAGTGTCTCGGTGATAGCGTCTTCCAGTTCGCGCGCGATTTGCTTCTTGTGTGTTTTGTTGAGTTCTCCAATATCTTCAACTAAGGTGCGTACTGCAGTTTTAAGGCCCGAAAATGAAAAATCGTGATTATCAGCGTCAATCATCGGGCGCGGAAGAGAAAAGGGTTGTGCAAGGTTTTCTTCTCGCGCGTCGTGCGCACATTTTGATATTTCAGGGCCACCCGGATAGGGTAGTCCAAGTAATCGAGCTGACTTATCAAACGCCTCACCCACAGCATCATCGCGGGTTGATCCAATCTTTTCGTATTCAAGCCAGTTTTTCATCACCACAAGTTCCGTATGGCCTCCTGAAATGAGGAGAATGATCGCCGGGAAGTTGGGCTTTCTGATCAGAAATGTGTTGTCTGATTCTTGTTTTGCAAGAGCGGTTGCAACGTGACCTGCAAGGTGATTTATCGGCAGTAGTGGAATATTCCAGGCAATTGAAAGGGCGCGGGCAAAATTAACACCAACCCACAGCGCAGGTTCCAGTCCCGGTCCGTGTGTGACGGCAATTGCATCAATAGCGGGGCGCTGTATTTGTGCAAGCGTGAGCACCAGGTACGAAAAAAGGTCTTGCTCACGATGCAGCACATCTTTTATCTCATCAAGTGCTTCTTTAGTAACAGTCGAAGATGAGCTTGTATGGTACAGATTGGCTTTCTGCAAGGCATCGACAAATAGAGGACCGATATTCTTTGCATGCTCACGTTTTGCAAGTGATGGATATACTCCGCCGTATTGAGCATGGAGCATTGCTTGCGAGAGAAGTACATCGGCGCATACGGTAATGTGCACCCCTTTTTTTGTTTCGGTTACATCGACAATTGCAATACCTGTTTCGTCGCAAGAGGTTTCTATTGCCAGTATTTTCATGGAGATATAGTAGGGTGTATTTGCGCAAAACACAATGAGCAACTACTATTTGTAGCATGCAGAAACACGAAGACACACAGCAGAAAGTGGTGACCATTGGGGGAGGAACCGGCGGATTTACCCTGCTATCAGGTTTAAAACAGTATCCGATACATATTTCGGCGATAGTGAGTATGGCAGACGATGGGGGATCAACGGGGATTTTAAGAGATGAGATGGGTGTACTACCGCCTGGCGATGTACGACAGTGCTTGGCGGCACTTGCAAGAGCACCACATGAGGTGCGAGAACTTTTCAGTTATCGATTTCCCCAAGGAGATCTTAAGGGACACAACATGGGCAATCTGTTCCTTTCAGCACTGGAGAAAATTACCGGAAGCTTTTCAAGAGCAGTGGAAGAAGCCGGACGCATTCTTGACGTATATGGAAAAGTTATCCCTGTGAGTGAAGGAGATATGCAACTCGTGGTGGAATTGCACAATGGTGTGATGCTCTATGGCGAAAGCAAGCTTGATGATGATGCGCGTGTTGCACAACATGGCGTACGGTCCGTCTCACTCGCACATCCCGTATCTGCATCTCGTGACGCACTTTCAGCAATTGAAGCCGCAGATTTGGTAGTTATCGGCCCAGGAGATTTGTATGGAAGCATAGCGCCCAATTTATTGGTAGGGGGTATATGTGAGGCGCTTGCACAAACATCTGCACGCATTGCTGTTGTAGCTAATGTTACCAACAAGAAAGGGATTTCTTCCGGATTTACCGCAGAAGACCACGCACGTTTTGTGGAACAGTATATTGGTTCCGGGAGTGTTGATGTATTGGTGGTAAACACACAACAACCAGAAGCTGATTTGGTGCAAAAGTATGAGGCGCAAGAGGGAGAAGGTATGCTTGTCAGTAGTGACGGAACACTTGAAAATGTGACGTATTTCAAAGACGATTTAGTGCTACATGCACAGGATACCTCCCTTATTCGGCATGATAGTGAAAAACTTGCAGAAGTGATACTGAAAGTGTTGCGGCAATAGTTGTTAACGAAAATCAATTTCTCGCATCATACTGCTTCGAGCGCGAAGTTAAATTTTGCGGAGGAGAGAGGATTCGAACCTCCAAGTGCTTGCGCACGACGCTTTTCGAAAGCGCTCCGTTACCGTTCCGGGCACTCCTCCTATTATGACGAGAGGATAGCATGTTCTAAAAAAATATTGTAGTATGGCGCCACCACAGCGGTCCCATCGTCTAACGGTTAGGACACCAGGTTTTCATCCTGGAAATCGGGGTTCGATTCCCCGTGGGGACACGAGTACAGAAAAGAGCTTATGCGCAAGCATAGGCCTTTTCTGTTCGTGACCCTAC
>DFOX01000005.1 GCA_002376945.1 Patescibacteria group bacterium UBA3530 | reverse complement strand
AAAGGAGCGGCGACCTTGTTTTTAACCACCTTAACGCGGTGACGCCCACCCATGACTTCGGTGCCCTTTTTAATTTGTGCGATACGACGAATATCCATACGAACAGAGCTATAGAATTTCAATGCTTTACCTCCCGTGGTTGTCTCTGGATTTCCAAATACCATACCAATTTTCATACGGGTTTGGTTGATGAAGATGATAACCGTTTTACTTTTTGCTGAAATTGCGGTGAGCTTACGCATGGCTTGAGACATGAGACGTGCTTGTTTTCCCATTTGATGAGATCCCATATCACCCTCAATCTCGTCTTTTGGGGTAAGGGCTGCGACAGAGTCGACTACAATCACATCAAGGTTTCCAGACCGTACAAGACTCTCCACTATTTCGAGAGCTTGTTCTCCGGTATCTGGTTGTGAGATGAGAAGATCTTGCGTTTTTACTCCTATTTTTTTTGCGTACACTGGATCCAGCGCGTGTTCTGCGTCAATGAATGCACACACACCGTCTTTTTTTTGCGCCTCCGCGATGGCGTGTAGTGACAGTGTAGTCTTTCCAGAAGATTCTGGTCCGTAAATCTCAATGATTCGTCCTCGAGGAAGTCCTCCAATACCAAGTGCCCAATCAACACCGATTGATCCAGTGGGTACCACATCAACATCCACGTGCTCAGACTCGCCAAGTTTCATAATGGCTTCTTCTCCAAATTTACTTTTTATGGCGGCAATTGCTGCTGCCACCTTTTCATTTTCTTCCGAAGGCTTTTTAGAAACAGTTTTCTTTTTGACTACTTTTTTTGCGGCACTCATACAGTACTTGTTATACTAATTATTTATTCCTCTATACTACCAACATTTGTCGGGGCGCGCTCGGGGGTATATATGATTTCCAGAATTTCTTCCTTTGTGCGACCAAACTTATCCTTCGCTTCAAACACAAATCTGTTTATACCTTCTGCAAGTAGACGAGTTTCGTTAAACACACCGACGTCATCGATGAACACAGGGTTTCCGCTGAGAGTTATTTCCACCACGTTTTTTACCTGACCACTGATTTCGATCTTTTCATCGGTAACGGTTATGGCTTCGCGAGAATCGATGAATATTTGCGGACCATACAGCATATTGCGTGCCTCAAAGTATGCATATACTAAGATTAATAGCACGAGTGCGATAAAGAAGTATTTCGTTATATGTGATTGGTGGGGCAACATATGCTACGCTTCTTTTTCTTCGTCTCCATTATCTATTATGAGGGTTTTGTTGGAAGTGCTATCCATTGAAATTTCGTCATCCTCAGAAGAGTCATTGTTTGTGACCACCTCCCGGGGCTTCGTACCCTCCTGAGGACCCACGACACCTCTTTCTTCGAGCATGTCCATGAGTCGGGCTGCGCGCGCATATCCAACGCGCAGTTTTCGCTGCAGAAAGGAAGTTGATCCCTTACCTGCTTCGGTAATTACCTGCTTTGCATGCTCATAGAGATCATCTTCATCATCAGTATTGACTGCACCATTTCCTCCGACACTTGCTGAGAAGATGCTGGTATCATGAGCGATTTCCGTAAGATCGATTTCGTCAGGTAATTCATCACTATATGTATTGGCGAGATAGGTAACCACATCTTTCACCTCTTCTTCTGATACGTATGGTGCTTGAATACGGCGCGGTTTACTCATCTCTCCCGAGAGGAAGAGCATATCACCGGCTCCAAGGAGTTTTTCAGCTCCACCCATGTCAAGAATAGTTCGCGAATCAATTTGAGATGCTACCTGTAGAGCCAATCGAGATGGGATGTTCGCCTTAATGAGCCCTGTAATTACTTGCACACTTGGTCGTTGAGTTGAGAGCACGAGGTGAATACCGACTGCGCGACTCATCTGTGCAAGACGGACAATAGCAGCTTCCAGTTCGCGTGGGTATGCTTGCATGAGATCAGAAAGCTCGTCGATTACTGCCACAATGTATGGCATTGGCTCAGGACGATCATCTTCGTCGTTTGAAGACGCCACTTCCAATACGTTCTTATGATATGAGGCGATGTCACGAACTCTCTCTGCTTCAAGAATGTCATAACGCCTATCCATTTCCTTAGCGAGCCATTTAAGCGCCAGAATTGCCTTCTTAGGGTCTGTTATCACCGGAGTGAGTAGGTGGGGAATGTCATTGTAGAGTGTGAGCTCCACGCGTTTTGGGTCCACCATAACAAATCGGAGTTCTTGCGGGCCTTTTCGGAACAGCAGACTCACAATTAAGTCATGTACGGTCACCGACTTACCGGCACCAGTTGCACCGGCGATTAGGAGGTGCGGCATTTTGGCGATGTTTGCATAATGTGGTCTTCCGGTGATATCTCGTCCAAGTGCCGCAAGCAGTGGTTTGTCTGACTTTTGAAATTCAGGGTCGGTGAACAGTGATGCAAGACCCAATGTCGATTTAGTTGTGTTGGGTACTTCAATACCAACAAGAGACTTTCCCGGGATAGGCGCCTCAATACGAATAGGGCTTGCTGCCAAAGCGAGTTCCAAGTTACTTTGCAAACTCATGATTTTTGCAAGACGTACTCCCTCAGCCGGCTTCATAGCATAACGAGTTACCGTCGGACCGATTGACACTTCGTCCATTTCAACACTGATACCAAAGTTCTGTAAAGTTCTCTTGATAGTGTTCGCACTCGCTTTTACATCCCCGACAGCCGGCTTTCCTTTATCTTTTTGCAAAATGGTGAGTGGGGGTGGTGTGTACGTTCCTGATCCTTTGGTTGTGAAGCTAAATACCGCAGGGGCACTGTCACTTCCAAAGTTAAAAATACCGCCTGATTTTTTTGGGGCTTCTTTTTCTTCTTCGATTTCCTCAGTCTCCTCATGTGATTGCGTTTCTTGATCAATAACCGCTTCTTCCTCTTCTTCAAGTACATTCTCCTCTTCTGGAGTGTTTTCCTTGCCGAGCAGACGCATGATCGCAGGAAATGCACGTTGGAGGTGAACATCAAATGTAATTAAAAGCGAAACAACAAGGAGTGCAAAAAGGGTTGCGAGCGTGGCGACAGTATCGATTGCGTAGGTAAGTGGTGCCGAGATTAAATTACCCGCAAGACCTCCTTGACTGGGAAATACCGTTTCCACAAAACCAAGACCACTGAAGAAAAAGATTGCCGTACCGGTCATTTTGAGAAAGCCCACTTTTTCTCTATCAAGAGCAGTGAAGAGCACGAAGGAAATCATGGCAAACGAAAGTGGCACTAAAATGTATCCAATACCAAACAGTGCCGAGAGCCATATGTACAATGTCGTGCCCAGTTTACCGGCGAGCTCAAAACC
Source organism: Patescibacteria group bacterium UBA3530 (assembly GCA_002376945.1). Taxonomy (GTDB): domain Bacteria; phylum Patescibacteriota; class Minisyncoccia; order Phycocordibacterales; family UBA2100; genus UBA2100. The sequence continues at coordinate 4,423 of DFOX01000005.1, read as the reverse complement.
GGCGAGTGCAAAAAACACTGCGGCAAGGATTGATAAAATAGCCCAAACACTCCGCATCGTTTCCGATTGAATAGGTGTTGGTCGTACTACCGCTGCTTCCTCTGTATTCTTCGCGGTACGCTTCTTTTTTGTCGCTTTTGGCTTCGGTGTCGACGCCTTCTTTCGTGCTGCCATCATTGCTTTAAATTAAGTGTAGTATCACACCATAATACCACAGGCGTTGCATTCATGACGGATGTGTTGTGCGGGGTGCAAACACTCCTTGACCGTCAAGGACATAAACATATAATGATTACAAGCGTAAAGGACATCTTTACGGACATTATATAAGGGACATATATGTCCTTTATATAAAGGACATGCGCATGACAAATAGGCCTGTAAATAAAGGATATGGGATCAAAAAGTTTGAGATTATAGATCCCGAAATAAACATTGCCATAAATCCCTTTGGCGAGAATAATCCCGCTGAGCGCATCTATCAACGAGCGGAGAAACTTTCAATTGCAACATATCTTGTCACCAACTTAGTGCCACACAGGGAAGAAATCAGGAACACACTTCGCCAGCAGAGCCGACAGTTACTTCCGCTGGTACTTGCATTCCAGCCGGGTGTATCTGCCGCAGGGGTGCAAGCCACGCGTGAGCTCATTATGAACGTTAGACATATAGTTTCTCTACTCGATATACTGCATGCAGCGGGACATATTTCCCCAATGAATCTAGAGGTGTTGAAGGAAGCATATGTGAATTTTGCACAACTCATCGAATTGTCGGAGCATAAAGACGGTCAAGGAGCACTGGAGATAGAAGAAGGGTTCTTTAACCCCACACCTTCTCAAGGACAGAAAAAAAGCAATTCTCAAGGACATACTCTTAAGGACACTATAAAGGACACTATAGTTATAAAGGACATGAAGCACAAAACGAGGGCTAAACCAAAGTCTTTGAGGACTAAGAGACGTCTTGCAAATCGTCGCATGCTTATACTCGATGTGGTTACCCAAAAGGCACCTGTGCATATAAATGACATCGTTGCTGAGATACCAAACAGTAGTCCAAAGACAATTCAGCGCGAGCTAACATCTTTGATTGCTGATGGAGTAATTAAGAAAACCGGTTCAAAGCGATGGACTGCATACTCTGTGGTGACCTAGGTAATTACGTACAAAAGTGTTGACTTTGACCATAAAAGGCGTATTCTTAGATGCACGTTAAAGCCAAGAACAAAAGCCGCTCAGCGGTCGCTTTGACGTATTGTGGTGCGTACACGCACAACAATTATTTGTTCGCTATCCACATTACCTACTGAGGTTTATTGCTCACTTGGCGAAGCGATATATAATGTGGAGGAGCCCGTACGCTATATGTTTGTACGCGCTGTGTGTTCTTTGACAACAGCATATTGATGAAAGTTGTCTACGATATACGTGGGCGGGTTTTCCCGTTTTGTGTATATCTAAAAATAAAAATGCCGAAACAGAAGCTCTGTCCAGTTTTGGAAGCATGAAAGAAATTCAGATCAATACCGTTAGCTAACTTGCTACGCACCGTGTCGAAATCAATGGTGACGCAAGATGGCAATTAAAAGTAAAGTCGGCTTGGAAATAGCGAGTAACTCCATTACACATTATTTAGTAGTAATTTGTTACAAAGCGATGAACAAGAAGGCGCCCATCGGGAGAGTATTCTCTTGGTGGAAGACAAAGTGTGGAGTTGGTTTGGTCGACGAACCAGTTGCACCGCTATGGATATCTCAGGGCATTACAGAGACCTGGGGTAGATCCCCGGGATTACGCCGGGACATTCATAGTCACAAAGGTCTATTAAGTTGTAGTTGAAGATATTATATAAAGTCTTTCACTACATTAATTAAATAATTATGAGTACAGTATTAACAAACAAAGTTGCTGCATCAGCAGTTGCTGTTGCTATGGTCTTCTCATTCGCTTTGGTCACACCAGCACAAGCGCAAACAGTTGAGGAGCTCACCGCACAGATTAACTCGCTGCTAGCAACTATCGCATCATTGCAAGCACAGCTTGCAGGGATGACAGGTGGTTCAACAACCACACCAGGTTCATACAACTTCACACTCAACCACCAAATGGGTGACGAAGGTGGGGAGGTTATGGACATCCAGAAGTTCCTCAATGCTCAAGGATTTGCCGTTGCAGCAACCGGAGCAGGATCACCTGGAAACGAAACATCGTACTTCGGTAGTCGAACACAGCAAGCAGTTGTGGCGTGGCAAAACGCTAACGCAGCATCAGTTCTTGCTCCAGTTGGACTCTCAGCTGGTACCGGATACTGGGGACCAAGTTCGCGTGCTTACGCTAACTCAATGGGAGGAGGTTCAACCACTCCAACTGTTCCAACAGGAACAGGAGTTACCGTTTCAGCAGCTGCACAACCGGCTAACGGATTGGCGGTTGAGAACGCAGCTCGTGTTCCTTACACGAAGTTCACATTGACCAACAATTCAGGTTCAACTCAAACAATTAACTCGGTTACTGTTGAGCGAACAGGTATCTTGAACAACTCTTCATTCGCAGGAGTGGTTCTTCTTGACCAAAATGGTATGCAACTTGGAAACGCTCGAGTACTTAACTCAGTAAACCAAGCTACCATTGGAGAAGCGGTTACATTGAACCCAGGAGAGAGCCGAACATTCACCATCGCTGGTAACATGGCCTCATCTCTTGATTCATACGCTGGAGAGGTTGGATCACTTTCACTCGTTGCCGTTAACACGACAGCAACGGTCGCAGGTTCACTTCCAATTACAGGAGCTGCACACACAAACAACGCAACTCTTGCAATCAGTGCTGTTACCGCAGCTCGTGGTGTAGAAGATCCTAACGCAACAGCTACAAAGGAAATCGGAACAACCGGTTACACCTTCACCGCTGTGAAGTTCACTGCAGGTTCATCTGAAAACGTGCGACTTCACTCTATTCGATTCGATCAGAGTGGATCAGCATCAACAGCAGATGTGAACAACGTTATGGCGTACGTTGATGGTACAGCTTACGCACCTGTAATCTCAGGTGACACATACACATTCGACTTCGGATCAGGCATCGTTATTAACGAAGGTCTTTCTAAGGAAGTTGTAGTTAAGGGTGACATCATCGGTGGAACAAACCGAACAATTGCCTTTGATGTGTACAAGCTTACCGACGTTAACGTAACTGGAGAAACGTACGGATATGGAATTACACCAACAGTTGGAACAGGATGGAGTTCAACAAGTCCTGTATACAACGCATCAGTGGTAACGATTTCAGCCGGTACATTTAACTCAGTATCTAAGAGTTCAGCAGCTCCAGCAGCTAACATCGCGATTCAAACTTCAGATCAAATTCTTGGAGCATTCACCGTTGATATCAAGGGAGAACCGATTACGGTTCAGACTCTTGCAGTTACGGGAGCTATTGGACAAAATGGAGGATCTCCAGTAGGTACTGACCTTGATAACGTTACATTGGTTGACCAAAACGGATCAGTTTTGGCAGGACCAGTTGACGCAACAGGTGCAGGTACAACTGCAACAATGACATTTAGTGGAGTATCATTCCCAACAGGAGTGACAACCATATTTGTTAAAGGTTATCTAGACTCAAGCTGGGCTGCTACTGACACAATCGCTTTGAGCACCAATCCAAACTCAAACTGGAGTGATGCAACAGGTGATGTGACCGGTGATACAGCAACGCTTCCAAGCACCACTGCAACAGCAAACACTATGACTGTACAAGCTGCTGCATTGACAGCTACAACACTTACACAACCAGCCGCGCGTTCAATTACGCCTGGTACTACAGACTTCGTATGGGCTACAGCATCTCTTGACGCTGCTAACTCAGGTGAGGATGTACGGGTAACCGCAGTTGTAGTTGAGGACGATACGGTTACAGGTCTTGGAACAGAATTCGACAATGTTGAAATCTGGGCAAACCTTTCAGGTGGATCAACTGCTGACTCAGTTCGCGGTGACCGCTTCGAAACTCGTGTTGCTGACGCAGAACAAATGACTGGAACAACAGGAGCTAACACTCTAAGCATCTCTCTTGACCAACACATTATTGTTGCAAAGAACACTGCTGTAGAGATTGCTGTTGTCGGTGACTTGTCATCTTCAGCTTCAGCTTCTGACACACACACCGTTTCTCTCGACACCGATTCAGGTGACGTGACTGCGGTAGGTGCAGTTTCAGGAACTTCAGTTTCTGTAACACCAACCGGATCTGGTCAAACAATGACCGTTGCAGCTTCAGGAGATTTGACACTTACAATTGACTCGTCAACTCCATCAGCTGGATTGTTCCTTGATTCTGCAGTAGAGCAAACCTCAGCTGTATTCCGTCTAGAAGCAAACAATGTTGAAGCTGTAGACATTGACAGCATTAAGCTGACAAGT
>DFOX01000003.1 GCA_002376945.1 Patescibacteria group bacterium UBA3530 | reverse complement strand
CTGAGCTAGGATCAAACTCTAATTAAAAATGTGCGTGGCACATCTTGAGTGAACGAAACAAAAGAAAATATATTCTTATGCTTCTGGTTCTTTTGCGTAAAAAGAATAAACAAGTCAGATATATAAATATCTGTATGTATTATGTTTTCCAGCACTCGCTCCTTGGTGAGTACTGAAAAGTGTGATGATTGCTGAATGATCGATTCCTCGATCAGTCTTTAATCAAGTATTCATTTTTCAAAAAACAAAATCTGTCTACACAGACAGTACCGAGCATTATACGGATATCAATGCAAAGGTCAAGAAAATCTTGGGTACATCTATTGACCTGCCTCTCCGCGTGCCGTATAGTCACCACAGCATTATATTCAGTGAGTGAAAGGAAAAGAGAAATGCAACATTTGTTCAATTTGGGGACATTTTACTTTGAAGTCTCCAGTGACGGTCTTACAATAACGCGCAAGCAAGTCAAACTCTTGCCGTTTACGATGAGACCGCAGGGTGCGGCACCTCGGCTGAGGTTCCTGTCCTTCAAAGAAGCGTGGGAGACATCAAATCGACTTCTCGATGAGGCCGTTCGCACAACAGACTCAATCGAGAAAAACTTCTCGCTGCGCAAGGAAATTCAGAAGCGAGAGCGACTTGGCATGGATCACTACCATGGTCAGTACCCGAGGCGGAAAAATGGTGTTGCGCAGAACTATCTGCGTCCGGGAAAATGCGGATACGCGGTGATCACCTACAAAGATCACTACGTATATGCAGGAATACCGCGCTCGGAAAAGTGGTGTCCCACGCCGGTTTTCGTCGTGAAGTTCGAGATTCTTTCTGTATCAAAAAACCAGGGCAACGGTTTTGAATACAATATCGGTGGTAACAAGTACCTGCCGTACGCACTGGCATCAAGCCGTGTGTTCGCACATAAGCGAGGAGCTCAGAATGAAGCGGCTACGATCTTGAACGCATGGTACCCTGGAGCGCTCTTTGATGCGCACAGCATCTGCATTCGGGATGAAGATGTTTTCAATGCGTTTCGCCATCTATAGCGAAAAGTGCCGGCGTTAGGTAACGCCGGCACTTTCACTTTGGTACGATTTTCATACCACACTCCCTCTGTAATTTATCTCCGCCACTTCTCCACAGTAATTAGTAGTGGAGTTGCCAAAAATAGTGAAGAGTACGTTCCTGCCAACACTCCGGCGATAAGCACGAGTGCAAAATCTTGAGTCACCGGAGACCCGATGAAGAATAAGGATAATAATACGAGTATTGTGGTGATTGAGGTATTAATGCTACGCATGTATGTTTGGTTTAGAGATTTGCCAACGGTGAGTTCAAACTCTTCTTTGCGATTGTTCTCTTCATTCTCAGATAGGTTTTCTCGCACACGGTCAAATACAACGATTGTATCGTTCACTGAATATCCAAGGATTGCCAGGAGTGCCATAACAAATAACACATCTACTTCTGCACCAAAGAGATATCCAAGAACTGCAAATACTCCCGTTGGAATTATCACATCATGCAATAGTGCAACAATGGCTATCACACCATACTTCCACGAACTCACCGGCTCGCTCACACCTCGAAAGGCGATTGCAATAAAGAAGATGATAGCAAGAACTACGGCAACGATTGCAATCCACGCTTTGTTTCTAAGCTCCTCTCCGATAGTAGGCCCGATTGAGTTAAATCGCTCAATGGATCCAATACTCCCCTCCACTGCTACTACCGCAGAAAATACCTCTGCCCGTTCCTTCTCTTGAAGCGGTCGTGTTCGAAGAATGAATTCATCTTCTCCGGCAATACGCAACGAGTAGTTTCCCAATCCCAATCCATCTAATATGTCCTCCAATGCCGCTTTTTCCGGGCGGACATCATATGTAATTTCTGCAATCTCTCCTCCGGTGAACTCTATTCCGAAGTTAAGTCCCAAAGTTGCAATCGCAATAAAGGAAGCCGCTACAAACAATCCACTGAGTGCAAAAAATATCTTTTTATACTGTACCACCAACATATTATTTCAATCCCGTTCCAAAAAGGAACTTAGCTACTCCTTTGTGTTCATAATCACCTATGGCAAGTAAAAATGTTCTACTTATGATAATCGCTGTGATCATACTTACCACCACACCAATACCGAAGACGAGTGCAAATCCTTCCACCATTGATGTTCCGAACCAAAATAGAATTACCGCTGTAATGATGCTGGAGAGGTTACCATCTCGAATAGACAACCACGCTCGTTTGAATCCATCTTTTACTGCGTTGTTTGTCCACTTTCTTTCCAGTAACTCTTCCTTCATTCTCTCAAAAATCAACACGTTGGCATCCACCGCCAGACCGATTGAGAGAATGAATCCCGCGAGTCCTGCTGCAGTTAGTGTTACCGGGAGGTATTTAAATATTGCCAGCATTATAATGATATATACCGCAAGGGAGACGACGGCGAGTAGCCCAGGGAGACGATACCAAAGAAGTAAGAATAATGCGACCATGGCAAGACCCCACATTCCCGCCTCAATACCACGCACCAATGTTTCGGTCCCAAGTGATGCACCAATTGTCTGACTCGAAAGTAATTCAATTGGAAGCGGTAATGCTCCAAAATTGAGGTTGCGAACCAATTCACGTGCTTCCTCTGGTTGAAATCCTCCAGAAATCACTGCCGAACCTCCGGTAATCTTTTCATTAATCACCGGATTTGAAATGAGTTGCCCATCAAGAAAAATACCAAATACTTCACCAACATGATCTCCGGTAAATTCACCGAAAATCTGTCCTCCTTCACTCGTAAAATCAAGTACTACAATTGGCTCATTTGAGAGTCCTCCCGGCGAGGCCTGTCCAAATTGCAACGTGGCTCGATCAAGATGAGCTCCCGTAAGGATGGCAGGTCCAAAGTTGTCACCAATTGAAAGTGCAACCACTCCGTCATCACTGGGTACATCATCAATACTCACTGGTGTTTGTAATCTGAATTCGAGCACGGGAGTTTCCCCAATCAAATCAATGGCTTCTTGGGTGTCCGTAACTCCTGGAAGTTCAATAATCAAACGCTCTTGTGTTTCTCCTGAAAGCATTCCTCCTCGTTCTGTTTGCACAATTGGTTCAGCCACACCAAACAAGTTTACTCTCCGTTCGATAGTATCTCTCAATGATGCCATTGATTCTCGAACATCTTCCGGATCTAAATTTGAAACATCAGCTTTGTACACCAAATGGGTTCCGCCTGAAAGATCGAGTCCCAAAGAAAATGGTTGTGTGGCCTGTGTTGCATAAAGAGCCCATCCCAATCCAAAACCGAGAATGAGTATTGTAAGTGCGGTGAGTCGTTGTGATAACATTGTGAAATACTATACCGTTTCTGTATAAAATTGCTAGACTACGGCGTTATTTTATTCTCTATAGGCAGGTTAAGGTGCTACCTTCCAAACAAAACGGTATTGATGGTTCGCAAGATAATTTTCGCATCCAACAGTAGTGATCTGTGTCTCACGTAAAATAAATCATACTGAAGTCGGAGTCGTGTGGCGTCCATGGATTGTGGGCTCATGTTTCCCTCCTCATATTCTTGTGTTGTTTGCGCCCAACCGGTAAGTCCTGGATGAATGGTGTAGCGTAATTTATAGAAAGGTATTTCCGATACGATGCTTGAGTATAGACCGGCAATATCAGGGCGCGGCCCCACGAGTGACATATCTCCTTTGAGAACATTCCATAACTGCGGCAACTCATCTAAGTGGTATTTTCTTAAAAAGCCACCTACCTTGGTCACTGTATTGTTTTTATTCTCTCCTATCCAGGCCCCCTGATCAGAATACGACATGCTCCTGAATTTGTATGACGTAAATGTAATCGTGTGTTTTCCTACTCTTTCTTGAGTGACAAACACAGAACCACCGTCCTCCACCTTTATTGCGATTGCAATTATCGGAAACAGCACCGCAGAGATGATAAGTCCTCCGATACTCAGTACTACATCGATGACTCTCTTTACAACATCATATATTTGCTGTGGGAGCACCGATACATTCTTAAGTATCCAACGATCATCTATTAGAGAAAGCGGTACTCGCTCAAATACTTCTTGATATATATCTCGTACGTCAATAAAAGATGCACTTCTTTCTATAAACGTGGTGTAGTACACAAAGTCAAGAAGCGGGTCTATTGAACGATTGCTCATATCAACAACGATCGTTGTCACCGCACCGCTTTCAATGAGCAACTCGACTGTCCTCTTGATATCTGCATTTTTCGATAGTTCTGGGTGAATAATCGCACGTACTACCATTGGATACACCGTATCTCTATTTATATGCTCGGCTAGTTTTGTTAATTCACTCCCAGTACCGATAACCACAGCTCCAACTTCCCTGCGTTTCAACAGGTGTGGGTACACGTACATTCTCCACACATAGAGCAACGTACTTGAGACAAATAAGTAAATTACCAACACCGTCTTTGGGGTGATCTTGAAGAATGGTATGAGAAAAAAGAATAATGCTGCTATGGCTATATTGATCGCTTGAGCAGAAAATAACACCGTCGGCAGCTTTCGTTTAAAAAGAAGCGTGTACCTACCGTATAAGCCACCTACGATAAAAACGACAAACCATGCAACAAAGAGTACGGAAAAAGAGGCAAGGTGAACAGAGGCAAATTCAAGATCAGGAATAGATCCATGTCGAATAAATAATGTCAGCCACACTGAAAGATAGAGAATGCTTATATCCCCGAGTAAAAGTACGACATATGATTTATGCCCCAAAACATGCATACACTCGTAATATACCTTCTTTATACTACCCTTTACGCAAAGAAGCCACTATACACCGATAAACTCTCGATGTGTGTCATCTTGATGCACTGCTCGTGCATATCTACGCATCGCAACTAGCATTCCCAGTGCCGTAAATTCCACCAACAAGTGCGAGCCACCGTAGCTCATAAATGGTAGGGTGACACCGGTAACGGGCATCATGCCGATATTCATGCCCACATGCACGGTAAAGTGACTAATGAACCAAATGGCAACTCCCAACGCAAAGAGTGTTTCGAAGTTAGTCGCGCCAAGATGTGCATACCCCAATATTCTCCAAATGAGGGCTGCGAAGAGAATGAATAAAAATACCACACCAATAAATCCCCATTCCTCAGCAAATGATGCAAAGATGAAATCTGTTTCGTACTCTGGCAAGAACTGCAGTTTGCTCTGCGTTCCATATCCAATTCCCTTTCCCAATAACTGTCCCGAGCCAACAGCAATGGTGGACTGATATGCGTTATACCCTGTGCCGCGTACATCGGCCAGCGGATCTATGAAAGTAAGAATACGGTCTTTTTGATACTCAACAAAAACAAATGTCCACATTGCGGCTACGGAAAGCAATCCGATAATACCTACTGCTAGTAAATGTCGCTTGGAGATACCTGATACGAGCACCATGCCAAACCAAACGAAAAAGATCATAATTGCCGATCCAAAATCTGGCTGTAATAAAATGAGTACAAAAAATATAAAGGCGTATACTCCCGAGAGAATAATATGCTTCACATGAGCAATTTCAATGTGACGCCGCGTAAAGTACTTTGCAAGTAATATAACAATGATAAGTTTTGCATATTCTGCAGGTTGGATTGCAAGCACTCCAAGATCGAAACGACTCTGTGCTCCCTTAACCACATCGCCAAACACAAAAACCGCAAGAAGTAACAATACGGTGGTGAGGTATAAAAAAGTGACCACGCTTGTTCTACGCAAAAAGCGCAAATCAACAAAACTCACTGCCAAAAATACTACTACTGAAATTCCAAGCCACAGCATCTGTCGTTCAAAGAAGATGTTGCTACCCGAATACGAATACATGGTGATTAACCCGGCAAGTGAAATGAGTAGTGCCGGAACGAAGAGAAGCGCATCTATGTGACCAAAATATTTACGTACAGAAGATTGTATCTCGTGAACCATACAACTATGGCAACACCAGAGGAACAATATCTACTCGAGTTACTTTCTCTGAAAATGCCGCGGGCCAGGTAAATGCAACAGGGAGAGATTCGGTAGGATCAATTCTGCTTATAATCGTTCGTGAAGCGTTTATAGCGTTTCCATTTGCATCGAACACAGTTGCTATGAGCACCACATTTCTATACGACTCAAGGGTCGTGTTCTTAACTTCAGCATCTACGCGAGGTGTGGTATCACGATTCTCAATGGTCTCATTAAATACCACAATTCCCCGAGAAGGGTCTAGCATCTTCTCCCATACTTTGTCTGTGAGAAAATCAAAAGTGGCACGCACGGGTACTCTGTTTCCCGTATCAATGCGGCCTTCGAAAATTGGAAATACTTTTCCCGGGTATATTGGCGTTTCTCCCGTACGTTCTGCGATGAGTATATTTCGTGCATCGTACAATTTAAATATATACCTTACGTTAGTGACTCCCGCTTCCTTGTTGTTATTCTCAACGTATGAAATTGCATTGTAGAATCCGTCACGTACTGCAAAAGATCGTGTCCACTGTACCGCTATGGGTTGTACAAATGCGGGATCTAACAAAATACACGGACCGCCTAAATCAGGTGCGGTCTCCCCTTGATTCTTTTTCCCATCAAAACAACTCGCCGGTTCATAGATGGAAAAGAAAACGAGAGGGATAGCGAGTGCGAGAAAAAATACCATAACACCAGTCCCGTACATCGCCCGCCTTCGTTTTGCCCATGGTGACATCGTCATATATTTAGTAGTATACCAAAACCCGCCAGTACGAGAAATACTGGCGGGTTTGATTGTTCAAATACTCTATGTTGGCGCTGAGCTACTCTCGCCTTTACGACTACCATCGCCTCAGAAGGGCTTAACTTCCGTGTTCGGAATGAGAACGGGTGTACCCCCTTCGATGAAGCACCAACAGAGAACATTCGAAACAAACTTGTACTTGCCGCTCTCAATAGAGAGGTGTGGTCGGGGTAGTAGGATTTGAACCTACGACATCTTGGATCCAAGCCAAGCGCGCTACCTGACTGCGCCATACCCCGACTGCGAAGGAGAATTACTCTCCCTCATGCAAGCACACATACATGTGCTACATAACACTGAAATCGACATGCAGCTAAAACAAAGCTGTTAGAGAACTCCA
>DFOX01000007.1 GCA_002376945.1 Patescibacteria group bacterium UBA3530 | reverse complement strand
AGCTGAATCGCTCGAGTCCGTTACTGGTGCGACGATAACCATCCAGTCTGTTGATTCGGAAGATTCGACGGAGTTTGCCAAGCCGCTACGTATGACAATTCGTGCCGAAGGGACCCTACAATCTGCGTATCATACCCTGGCGCTTCTTGAAGCATTCCCGCAAGCACTCTACATTACTACGGCAAGACTAAGCAGACCACCACTTGAGGAAGATTGGGTTGGAGAATTTAGCATCGAGGTTATCGAAATACTTCAATGATATGAATGGTACATTTTTACATAACGCGGTAAGGAAATGGAAAGAAAGCGCTATAGGAGCGTGGGTTTGTGATGGTATACAACACACACCCAGACATGCAATACATTGGTACATTGTACTGGTTATTTTCGTACTCATATCTTCCTCCACCGTACTTATATCTCTATTTGTTGCGCCATATACCAGATTCGATACACATACCGCAGACGAGACACAGCAAGAAGCAGTTTCAATCGATATTGAAAAATTAAATGAAGTGGTAGAAATCGTGCGTTTGCGTAAGACCACCTACGAGCAATTACTCACGAATACCCCTGAAGTGATTGACCTTGAGAGGTAACATAGATACAGTATTGAATATATTGTCCCTATAGTTTAATGGATAAAACAAGAGGCTTCTATCCTCTCGATCTGGGTTCGACTCCTGGTGGGGACACAATTACAAAACACCTCCTACACAGATTCTATGTAGGAGGTGTTGGCACATACATATACCTACTTCACGGACAATTCTCTGAAATGAAAACAGCCCGTTGAAACATTCCTACAGGTTGTTTCCACGGACTTGTTACTCTCCTTTTGAGTATTTATTTTGTGCAGCGCGAACTTGCTGTTTTTCGCTCTTTGTCAACTCCACATGATAACCGAGCTTTTGTGCAATCGTTACGCGAGCGACAAGTTCAGCTTTCTGAGAAAGTATTGGTTCAGGCCGGAGTAAATCTTCGAGTGGCATGACATGTCGTAGCCATTCCCGATCAATGTCAGGTTTGACGTACAACATGAAGTATATGCCTGCAGTCTCATAGAGATGCACCCGGTTTCCACGATAGAAGTTGGGATCGTCATGATGATCCCACAACGAATCTTTGCCAACACTTACTTTAGCAAGCAAGGGTTTTGCATCGAAAGGTGCGGTGTGCGGCAGCATCAACCGAATTCGTGGAACGGGCTTGATAGATGGAAGCCAGATATCGACATGTGCCGAACTACCGATTCCAATCACTCTCGTCTAATCGACCGTAATGCTGGGATAGTATCTTTTGATATAGTTAATCAGATATTGTACAGGATTAGGAATCATCGATCTCTCCCTTTCGTTTATTCAATCCTAATTGTATAAAACATCAACCAGGCAGATATGTCAAATCTAGTTCAGTCGTTTTTAATGGTATGAGCCCGTGACAATTCTTTTTTAAGAATATTTATATTTTCTTTATGATGTAAGTATATAGTAAGACTACCTCACTTTTGTGGAGGCAATAAAATATTCTAATTTCTCTGGTATTACGAACATGCAACTCTAAAAGACCGTCGGTTAAGTGATGACTGTGAGGTATACCAAGATTGTTTTTGAATTCTTTCAGAAGTTCAATAGTGCGAATTGTTTTTGCTACCCCTTATCACTTAGTAACGAAAGAAACTTTTCTACTGCAGAGAGGAGTGTTGTATGCATAATAGCAGCACAACAAAGAAAGTTTTGATTTTGTATGTTGTGGAGAAAATTTGAAACTGCTTCTGTGAGATTGTTTGGAGATTTGAGGAAGTTCTGGGTAAAAGAAAACACCCCGCGTAAGAACGAGGGATGCTCTCGTACCGCAGGGAGAACTACATGGTTTCAGAAAACATGCACGAGTTCGTCTTCAAAAATAGGTCTGCCAGATGTTGGTGCAACAAAGTCTGGTTGACATTTTGGACAGTAGAGGTGTGCAACTGTGAGAACCTCACCGAAACCACCTTGAAATGGACGTATCCAAATTGAACGCCCGACTTCTTTGTATTGAATATCAGCACCCGTTTCCTTGCAGACCCACGTATTGTCAGGGTTTTGCGCAGCATGTTCGAGCAACCAGTCGTGGTCAGCTTTCGTTACTTTCATAACAATCTCCTTTTCAAAGCGTTACTGTTTTCATCTAAATTGTACAGTACAACCAAGTTTACTTTTTGTAAACACAAAGCACCTCCTACGTAGATATCTACGTAGGAGGTGTTTTGTCATGGTGGGCGTTGAGGGACTCGAACCCCCGGCCTACTCGGTGTAAACGAGTTGCTCTAGCCAACTGAGCTAAACGCCCGATAGGTGGCATTATATACACACTCTAGTATATTTCAATCAATATGAACCCGACAATCATATTTGAGGACACAGACATTTTGGTGATAGATAAACCGGCAGGATTAATGGTGCATGATGATGGAAGAACCAATGAGCGTACGTTAAGTGATTGGGTGTTAAAAACATATCCCAAGCTACAAGATGTTGGTGAGCATTGGGAAGGTATTCCACGTCCGGGTATAGTGCATCGGTTAGACAAAGAGACCAGTGGAGTGATGGTACTTGCAAAAACCCAGAAATCTTTTGAGATGCTAAAGGAACAATTTAAAAAAAGGCAGATTAAGAAAACATATAGAGCGTTTGTCTATGATCAATTTAATGAAGTGCGCGGAGAGATTGATAGACCAATAGGTAAAAGCAAATCTGATTTCAGGAAATGGTCTGCGCAACCCGGAAGTCGTGGTTTGCAGCGAGAGGCACACACCGCATGGGAAGTACTTGATACGATAGATACGTATACCTATCTTGAACTCAAACCAACAACCGGACGCACGCATCAATTACGAGTCCATCTTAAAGCAATACATCACCCTATCGTGTGTGATGCGCTCTATGCATCAAAGAGAGAGTGCGGACTTAATTTCAAGCGTCTTGCGTTACATGCGCACACCATCACCATCGGAGGGAATACTTTCAAAGCACCACTTCCTCAGGATTTTAAAGAAGCACTCGGTTGCTCGAAATAGATCACTGTGGTACAGTTTCGCCCATCATGAAAAACACAGTAGCAATTAGTCCGGTAAACATGGAAGAACGTGCAGCGCTTGGTATTCAAGCTGGAGACACTGTTCGGGTATGGCTGAAAATCGAAGAAAAAGGCAAAACGCGCCTGCAAGCTTTTGAAGGTATTGTTCTTGCACGTAAGCACGGAAATGAGGCCGGAGGAACATTTACCGTACGAAAAGTAGCAAGTGGTGTTGGGGTAGAGAAGATTTTTCCTCTCTATTCACCATCAATTGACAAGATTGAGATTGTGAAGCGATCAAAGGTGCGACGAGCAAAACTATACTTCATTCGAGACAAGGTAGCTCGAGAAGTGAAGAGACTGCTTCGACGCACCACTGTAATGGGTGTTGCAACCAAAGGAGCATCTGAACTTGAAGAGGAGCGAAAAAAAGCTGAAGCTGAAGAAGCTGCACGACAAGAGGAAGAGACACAACGTACTCAACAAGAAGTCGTCCAGGAGGAGACAACGGAAGAAAAGGAGGAATAGCAAAAGCCAACTTTTATTGCGAACTACACAAAAGAAGTTAGAATAGAGCAATTAGATGCCCAGGTGATGGAATTGGTAGACATGCACCCTTGAGGGGGGTGTGCCACTGTGGTGTGCTGGTTCGACTCCAGTCCTGGGCACCAAGATAAAACGTTTCGGCTT
>DFOX01000009.1 GCA_002376945.1 Patescibacteria group bacterium UBA3530 | reverse complement strand
ACGACGTCCTCCTGCCATAACACGTGTCACGCGACGAATACCGATGATTTTTTGGTCGAACTCCGGCGCCTTTCGTTCACCGCGGTCACGTCGTGGCCCACGTCCACGAGGTGCACCGCGCCCTTCTTTACCAAACGGCTTCTTTTCTTCTGCCACTGCAGTAGATGTCTCTTTTGTTTGTGTGTTCTCGTCAGTCATATATTAAAATATCAGGCCAGCTTCGCGTGCTGCATCAGCAAATGCCTGTATGTTACCTGCATACAAATATCCTCCTCGATCAAATACCACCTTTTTAATCTTTCGATCTTTCGCAACTGCCGCAATTGCAGTACCTGCTGCAATACTTTTCTCCCGCGGAGTTTTTCCCTCAATCGCCGCAGTTGAAACAGCGCCCAAAGTTACCTGCGATACATCGTCAATTAACTGTGCCGTAATACGCGTGTTTGAGCGAAAGATTGAAAGACGAGGTCGTGCTGCAGTACCAAACACCTTCGCGCGTACGCGATTCTTTCTTCGTGTGCGACGGATTGTTTTTTCTCGTGTATCCATAGTATTACGCAACAGCTCGTTTACCTTCTTTTCGACGGACAACTTCGTCGTGGTATCGGATTCCTTTACCCTTATACGGTTCGGGTTTTTTCACTGAACGAACGTCGGCAGCAAACTGACCAACATGTTCCTTGTCGATGCCGGTGATGGTGATTTCATTCTTCTCAACTGTAACAGTAAGCCCTTCTGGCACCTCAATCGCCACTGGATGTGAAAACCCTACTTGCAGATCGAGTGTGTGTCCGTTAAGCGCAACCTTGTATCCGACTCCTTCTACCACCAGTTTCTTCTCAAAAGGTTTGTTCACGCCATCAACCATATTTTTTATATGAGAAGAGAATGTGCCCCACATTGCCTGCGCTTGACGTCCATCGTGTGCCGGAGTCACCGTCACCGCACCATCGGCAACAGACACCTCAACATCCCGATGCAGCTTCTTGCGAAGTTCTCCGCCCGTACCTTTTACGACAATGACGCCATCTGCAACAGTTACTTCTGTTCCCGCGGGTAATGGTGTCGGTATTTTTCCCAATCGACTCATAACTACCAAATTTCAAATAATGCTTCTCCACCAACACGCTCCTTGCGTGCTTCTGTATCGGTTAAAATACCCTTCGGTGTTGAAAGTACGAGCATTCCCTTTCCGTATCGCACGGGAAATACATCTTCCACCGCCTTGTAGATGCGGCGACTTGGTTTTGAGATGCGCCTTACCATGCTAATTCGAGGTGTGCCATCTTTTTTGTATGCGAGATCTACGTGTATGGTCTTTCGTACCTTCTTGCCGCGCTTTTCTACGTTCTGCACGAACCCGGCGGTGTGTAACACTTCCGCTATCGCCATTTTCATCTTTGAGTGCGGCACCGAAACACTCTCGTGGTTCACCATACCAGCGTTTTTAAGTCGAATTATGAAATCTCCGATTGGGTCTCCTACCATGATGATTTTTTTATCCCGGGAATGTGTCCCTCGAGCGCTTCTTCTCGGAAACATACACGGCATAGTCCAAAGTCACGCATGTATCCGCGTGGGCGACCGCATTTAAAGCAACGACGAACAACACGCGAATTGAACTTCGGTATTTTGTGTGCTTTTGCAATCATTGATTTCTTTGCCATATATCAAACGAGGCCTCGATTAAAAGGCCGGTCTCATGTTTGTTAGTGTGTAGTCCTACCTACACGATGAAACTGTGGCCTTTTGCAAGGTGTCGGTATATTACCTGAAGGAGTAGCGGAAGTCAACGGATTTGTATAAAGAAGAATACCCCGCAACCATACTCGAAATGAGGGTAGAAAGCAATCACGCTAAACGGCTCACCCACTGAGCCGTTTAAAAAACCACCCGCGAAAGGGTGATTTTTGCTATGCGTCTTTCCGAAGCGGTAATCCCAGCTCTCGTAAAAATTGCTCTGTTTCCGCTTTCGTCTTTGCGGTAGTGACAAGCGTAACACCGAGTCCAAACACGTCCTTCAATTCTTCATCTGACGTCTCGGGGAATATCGTGTGCTCTTTAATGCCTATGGTATAATTTCCCATCTCATCAATTGCGGTAACGTGCAATCCTCGAAAGTCTCGTGTACGTGGCAGTGCCACATGAATCAACTTATCAAGAAAATCGTGCATACGTTTTCCGCGAAGCGTTACAGAATACCCGATAATTGACCCTTCGCGAAGTTTGAATGTCGCAATCGATTTTTTTGCCGCGTTTGCTTTTGGTTTTTGACCCGTAATGCGTGCAAGACGATCAATTACCAAATCAATTTTGTTCTTGTCTTTGATCGAACCTACCTTTGCTGACACCACGATCTTCTGCAAGCGCGGTGCCTGCATAACATTCGTATATCCGAACTTTTCTTTCAGAACGGCAAACATGTTTGATTGTTTCTCTTGTATAGTATGCATATTACTTGATTATCGTACCGCTCTTTTTAGCGACGCGTACACGCTTTCCATCTTTTCGTTCAATACCAACACGTGTTGGCTTACCACTCTTGGGATCAACGAGCGCCACGTTTGATACATGTATGGGCATTGTTTTGTCAACAATTTGACCGGTCTGCCCTCGCTGACGTGCCTTTTGATGCCGTTTTGCAACATGCACACCTTCAACCACGACGCGATCCTCAGACGGCATTGCACGCACCACTGTACCGGTGGTTCCTTTGTCCTTTCCGGTGATAACTATCACTTTGTCTCCTTTTTTAATTTTCATACATTTATACAACCTCAGGTGCTAACGAGACAATTTTTTGGTACCCACGCTCCGCAATCTCTCGTGGAATTGGTCCGAATACACGGTTGGCGCGCGGTTCCTTTTTTTCTTTTTCGACGATGACCACCGCATTGTCATCAAACCGAATATACGAACCGTCACGGCGTCGAAAAGGTTGTCGCTGTCGCACTATCACTGCTCGCAAAACATCCTTCTTTTTCACATTCTTTCGTGGCTCTGCTGATTGGATAGAGAGTACCACTTCATCCCCAATTCGAGCATAGCGACGTTTTGAACCACCAAGCACCTTAAACACACGTCCGCTCTTTCCTCCGGAATTATCAGTCACCTTAACTATGGTTTGTGGTTGAATCATATTACTTTTCTATTACGAAATTCTTGTTCTTTGACAATGGTCGCGTCTCGCGAATGACCACCTTGTCTCCCACGCACGCGGTGTTCTCCTCATCGTGCACTAGATACTTTTTCACTTGCTTGATGAACTTCTTGTACTTTGGATGTCGCACGTAGCGAGAAACGGCAACTTTTGCAGTCTTGTCCATTTCTGTTCCGACCACCACACCACGCAGTATCTTCCCTTTTTTTGTTTTTACATCAGTCATACTATTTATTACGTACATTACGTTCTGTCAATGCGCGAGCAATATCACGACGTGTGTTGCGCCCTTCTCTCACATTACGTGTCCGCGAACCGGCACTTTTGAATCTAAATTCTCGAAGCGCTTCTCGTTTCTCTCGTACGAACTTCTCTAAATCTTTCACACTTTTTTTCTTAAAATCAGTCATATTATCGAGCTACAATTTTGGTTTTTACCGGCATTTTCATTCCCGCCTTACGCAGTGCATTGCGCGCGACCTCTTCTGAAACACCATCTACCTCAAACAGAATGCGTCCCGGTCGAATTTCAGCAACATATCCTTGCGGGTCTCCCTTTCCTTTACCCATACCAACCTCGGCCGCTTTTTGGGTAAACGGTCGGTCGGGGAAAATACGTATCCACATTTTTCCCATCTTCCCGATAGTACGCACAATCACCTTGCGCGATGCTTCAATTTGATTTGAGGTGATTCTAGCTTGATCTATTGACTTTAATCCATATGATCCAAACGATACGGTAACACCACGTGAGTCGGGTCGCTCAAGTTTCTTTTTGTTTACGCGGCCAGTTTGCCACTTTCGGTGTTTTACTTTCTTGGGGAATAACATAGACTATTGTTCATCTTCAAAAACATCTCCTCGATACACCCATACCTTAATACCGATCACACCATAGGGTAAGTAGGCCTTCTCTTTGGCGTAATCAATATCTGCGCGGAATGTCTGTAGTGGGATACGTCCCTTTTTGAGTTCCTCCCGTCGTGACATTTCAGCTCCTCCCAATCGTCCCGATACGGAAATACGCACCCCTTTTACATCCCGGTTTGCCATTACTTTCTCTACTGTTTGTTTAAGAATTCTTCGATGCGGCATGCGCTTCTCAAGCCCTTCTGCAACCATATACGCCACTACCGCCGCATGTGATTCGGGTGAGCGCACTTCTTCAACGTCGATTTTTACATTGGGCATGTCTTCGCCGAGCTTGAGTTTTCGGAGTTGTGTGGTGATATCAGCAAGAAGAGATTGTGTTCCTTCTCCGGATCGTCCGATAACCATTCCCGGACGGGAAGTTTTAATTTTTAAACGAAGTTCTTTTTCATCACGTTCAATTTCAAGAGCCGTTACATAGAAACCTCGAAGACGCTTTGTGAGGAACTCTCGAAGCGTCGTGTCAATTCGTAAGTTTTCGCGGTATTGTTTTGGATTTCCTCCAAACCATCGTGACTTCCAGTCACGAATTATTCCGAGTCGATGTGCATATGGGTGAACCGTGTGTGTCATACAATTATACTTTTTCTGCCAGTGTTAGTGTTACGCTACTCTTTCGACGACGAAATGGTGCGGCACGCCCAAAGGCACGCGGCCGCCACCGTCGGAGCTCCAAACCTTGATCAACCCGAATATCCTTCACGAATAAATTGCTTGTGTCCTGCTTTGCGTGCTCCGCGTTTGCAACTGCTGATTCGAGGAGTTTCTTTAAAGCAGGCGCTGACTTCTTGTCAATAAACGTTAAAATGGCTCGAGCTTTTTGCACGTCCTTTCCACGGATGAGGTCGGCTACCAGACGAACCTTTCGTGGTGTTTGTGAATAGTTTTTTAAGAAAGCCCTCATACAAAATATTATGCTGCTCTCGCTGCTTTAGCTGCTGAAATTTCAGCTTCTTTCTTCTTTTGTTCCATTTCCTTCTGCATCTTACCTCCGTGTCGATGGAATGTTTTAGTAGGTGAAAATTCTCCAAGTTTGTGTCCTACCATGTCTTCGGTAACCAATACGGGAATGTGTTGTCTTCCATTGTGAACGCCGAAAGTGAATCCTACCATTTCTGGTGCAATATCCGAACGTCGTGACCACGTGGTAATTACCCCAGCGGATTCTGGAGTCTTGCCTTCAATTTTCTTCATTAATTTAGGGTCAACGTACGGACCTTTTTTTGCTGATCGTGTCATAGTGATTGTATATATTGCCTGTGTAGAATGAGTTTCGTATCTCACTCACTTCGCAATAAGAAGCCGCCTTTCTTGGCGTGGGCCACATACTATGTGAAATATCTACAGAAGTCAATGGTTATCTACTCACGTATCGCGTATGATGTGTGTAGGCCCATGTATAGAGAGGAGGATGACATGTTTGCCTACAACGTATCCAGAGAAGGAAAGTTGGAGGCATGTGAAGTTCCTCCCGACTTTCGCTTCGACGAGGAGCATACGCTCCACTGGATGAGGGCAGACGCCGCTTTGGAAAAGGCGCGGTTGAATGCCTGTCACGCCCGAAACGAGGCGCGCCGACGCAAAGGCGACAACGGCGAGTACCAACGACTCGGGCGGTACATCGAGCGTCTGGAAAATGACCCGGAAGGGGTCATCGCCGAAGCCAAGGCACATATATCATGAGGGGAGCCCCGCACCGCGGGGCTTCTTCCTATCTCTTCTTACCAACTTTTCGTCGTCGCACAATGAGTTTGTTTGAGTACTTCTTTGCTTTTCGCGTTTTTTGTCCCTTTCCAGTCGGCTTGCCCCATTTGGAACGAGCGCGGCGGTGTCCTCGTCCCGCCTTACCCTCTCCACCTCCGTGCGGGTGATCAACCGCATTCATAGCAGCGCCTCTGACCGTTGGGCGTCGTCCCATGTGACGAGCACGTCCGGCTTTTCCAATCGTCATCAGTTTGTGTTCTTCATTTGAAACTTCACCCACACAGGCCCATGCGCTACTGAGTATCTTTCGTATTTCACTTGAGGGCATCTTCACTTGAGTGTATCCGGCGTCATGCGCGATAATTTCAGCATAGTTTCCGGCAGAACGTGCGATTTTTGCACCACTCATTGGTTTGAGACCGATATTATACACAAACGTACCGATGGGAATGTTTCTCAAAGGAAGTCGATTTGCTGTCTTGACGGGCGCATCGTCTGCGGCGACGAAAGTGTCTCCGACCGTAATCGTTTGCGGTACCAATACGTATCGCCGTTCCCCATCCGCATAGAGTGCCAATCCGATGTACGCTGTTCGGTTGGGATCATATTCGATACTCTCAATTTTTGCCGGAATACCAATTTTGTCGTAGGTAAAATCAATATCTCGCCATCGACGTTTATGGCCTCCTCCTTTGTGGCGAGTGGTAATGCGTCCCTGCGAGTTACGTCCAACATGCCGCTTTATACCGCGGGTGAGTGCTTTTAGCGGTTTATCCGCCGTTACTTTCTTCTTGTATGATACGCGTGTCATGCCTCGGCGACCCGGTGTTGTTGGTTTATACTTTTTCATACTTTACATTATTGAAATACTCTCACCCTTCTTAAGGTAGACGTAGGCCTTTTTACCTCCTGCCGTAACTCCCTTGATACCAGTTCGCATATTTCGTACCTGTTTCTTTGCAATACTGCTCACACGAATTTTTACGGGATCCACATTGTACGCCTTCTTAATCGCATGCTTAATCTGTATTTTATTTGCATCAGGCGCCACATCAAACACATACACATTATCATCAGTGCCGATGGTTGCTTTTTCGGTGATACGCGGTTGTATTAAAATGCGCGCGAGATCATCTTCATGTACTGATGAAACTGCTGCTGTACTTGCAACCTCCTCATTCTCTTCTTTTTTTCCAAATAATGCAGTCATACGCTATTTTGCTTCTCTTACCATTCGATCTTCAAGTATTTTGGTGCTCGACTCCGGTGCAACAATGATGATGTTTTTATACTTCAATACGTCAACGGGGTTGAGGTTTCGTGTTTCGCTTACCTTTACGTTTCCAAAGTTTCCAAAACTCTTCTGTATGTTTACATCCACTTCCGGAAGAGCGATGTATGCAACATTATGCTTTTTTGATGTTAATGATTCAAACCCTTTTACGCTTCCAAGTGCCTTGATAACGTTTTGTGCATCACTTGTCTTGGGTGATTTGAATGAGAGCGTGTCTACAAACAGAATCTCACCATCTCGATGCTTTTGTGAGAGAGCGCTGTAGAGTGCTTTTGCACGCATCTTTTTGTTGATTTTTTTAGCAAACACTTTGTCATTGCGCGGACCGAACGTAACGCCACCACCACGCCATAGCGGACTACGACTTGATCCATGACGAGCTCGTCCAAGTCCTTTTTGTTTCCATGGCTTCTTTCCGCCGCCACGTACTTCACCACGCATTTTCGTATGTGCAATTGCAGTGCGTGCATTTGCCTGCATCCCCACAACGACCTGGTGAACCAAGTCAGTGTTCCAAGGTGCACCGAAAACAACATCAGATACTTCGACTGAACCTCCCTTTTTTCCTGTTTGTGTGTGTACCGCTACTTTCATATGCATGTTATCCTCGAATTTCAACCAAGGTTCCGGAACGACCCGGTATGGCTCCTGAAATGACCAAGGTGTTGGTATCTTTGTCGATTTGCAATACCTTCAAATTTTTAACCGTCACTCGATTTCCCCCTGTGCGTCCTGCCATCTTCAGTCCTTTCAATACTCGCTGCGGTCCCGTTGAACCAATTGATCCCGGACGACGCTCTGAATGCTTCTGACCGTGTGTTCGTGGACCTCCCGCAAAGTTGTGTCGCTTAACGACACCTTGGTTTCCTTTACCTTTGGTTACTGAACTGACACTCACCGTGTCTCCGACTTCAAAAGCTTCGACGTTAATGACATCTCCCGTTTGTATCTCTCCCGTGGCGGTACGAAATTCTCTCACTGTTTTAAATGATCCGAGATCGCCAAAGTGTCCTTTTTGAGCTTTGGCCACATTCTTCTCCTTTTGGTCACCAAAGGCAACTTGTACTGCTTCATATCCGTCTTTTTCTCCCTTGACCTGCGTTACAGTGACAGGACCGGCGGTAACAACCGTCGCAGGAAATACCTTCCCCGACTCATCGAAAATCTGTGTCATCTTTTGTTTTGTCCCGAGAATGCATTTCATGAAATGAAATTTAAAAATCGCCACCAAGGGCGAAAGTGTGAGCACTTTGGCCATTGGTCCTTCACTCGAGAAGAGAGTGGACTTAGCAGCAATGCAGGAGAGTATACACGAGGTTTTGTTTTGTGCAAGCGTTTGCAAAAACCGCCCTCACGGGCGGCTCTTGCAGACTGCAACACAACAATGGAGATTACACCATCTTAACGTCAATGGAAACACCTGCCGGCAAACTAATGTTGGTGAGTGCCTCAATGACTTTTGGTGTCGGATGCAAAATCTCAATTAATCGTTTGTGAATTCGCATTTCGAACTGTTCTCGCGCATCTTTGTGTACAAAGGTGGATCGGTTAACAGTGTACTTCTTAATTTCCGTAGGAAGTGGCACTGGACCGCGAACCTCAGCTTCAAAACGAAATGCGGTATCAATTATTTGCTTCACCGACACATCAAGCAATTTATGCTCATATGCTCGGACTCGAATTCGTAGGCGTTCAACGCCTGCTTCCGACTTTTTGGTTGTCTTTTTCTCAGTTGCTGTCATAGAACGTACGCACACCATACTGTGTGCAGGTGCTTAATGCAAGTACTTACGCTACTACCTTCGTTACCACACCGGCTCCCACGGTTCGTCCACCTTCTCGAACAGTGAACTTCATCTGGTCGTCGATAGCAATTGGACCTACAAGTTTAACCTTAAAGGTTGCGGTGTCACCGGGCATCACCATCTCGATTCCATCCGGAAGCGTCACCTCTCCGGTAACGTCAGTGGTTCGCATGTAGAATTGCGGCTTGTAGCCCGAGAAGAATGGAGTGTGTCGTCCACCTTCTTCTTTTGAAAGTACGTATACTTCTGCTTCAAATTCCGTGTGCGGTGTAATTGAACCAGTAGCGGCGAGTACTTGTCCGCGATGTACCTCTTCTTTCTTTGTGCCTCGAAGCAGGATACCTGCGTTATCCCCCGCAAGACCTTCGTCTAGGTTTTTGTTAAACATTTCAATTCCCGTAACAGTTGTCTTTGTAGTCTCTTTAATACCAACAATTTCAACTTCTTCTCCAACCTTTACCTTTCCTTGTTCGATTCGTCCTGTTACCACGGTACCACGTCCTTCAATTGAGAAGATGTCCTCAATAGGCATCAAGAATGGCTTGTCGGTATCACGAGCAGGCACTTCAAACCAATCATCCATGGCTTTGGTCAGCTCGAGAATCTTTTGAGTCCATTCATCATCCACTGAAGTTGACTCAACACCCTTAAGAGCTGATCCCTTAATAAATGGAGTGTTCTCTCCGTCAAATTCGTATTGGGTAAGGGTCTCTCGAATTTCCTCTTCAACCAATTCGATCATTTCTTCGTCCACATCAGGCATGTCGGTTTTGTTCAAAAAGACAATAATCTTCGGAACACCCACTTGCTTGGCAAGGAGGATATGCTCACGCGTTTGTGGCATAAGACCGTCTGTTGCGGCAACCACCAAAATTGCACCGTCCATCTG
Source organism: Patescibacteria group bacterium UBA3530 (assembly GCA_002376945.1). GTDB lineage: Bacteria > Patescibacteriota > Minisyncoccia > Phycocordibacterales > UBA2100 > UBA2100. Next base: position 56,859 of record DFOX01000009.1, on the reverse strand, counting down.
TGCGGCACCGGTGATCATGTTCTTAATGTAGTCGGCGTGTCCAGGCGCATCAATGTGCGCATAGTGGCGCTTCTCTGTTTCGTACTCTTGATGAGACAAAGCAATGGTGATACCGCGCTCCTTTTCTTCTGGGGCGTTGTCGATATCATCAATATTTTTCATGGTCACCGCTTGACCTGAAAGCTTAAGTGAGTTCAAAATCGCAGCGGTAAGCGTTGTTTTACCGTGGTCAACGTGACCTATGGTACCAACGTTCATGTGCGGCTTTGAACGATCAAAGTTATCTGCCATAGTAAATATGTTAATAAATAATAATCTCTCATTGACAAGTGTAGAGGCGCGAGAATTGCTTCTCTACACTCAACAACAACACTTATGCGCGCAATGAAAAAAGCACGCAATACGCGTGGCCACATGGTAGCAAAAGAGCGCTTGGAGTCAAGCGCTCAAATACTGTTATCCTCTTTGTGCCTGTATTTCTTCGGCAACATTTTGCGGAACAACCGCATAGTGTGAGAATTCCATGGTCGCATTAGCTCTTCCTTCGGTCATAGATCGAAGTGTCGTGGTGTATCCGAACATTTCAGATAGGGGAACCTTGGCGGTTACCACCTTAGCATTTCCCCGATCATCCATTCCTTCAACTTGTCCACGCATGGAACTTAGGTTTCCCGTAACGTCACCCATAAATTGCTCAGGCGTGGTGACTTCCACTTTCATAATGGGTTCAAGCAGCACCGGCTGCGCTCCCTTTGCTGCTTCTTGAAATGCCTGCGATGCCGCGATTTTAAAGGCAATTTCTGAAGAATCAACATCGTGGAACGATCCGTCGAATAAGTCTACTGATACGTCTACCATTGGGTATCCGGCAACAATACCGCGCTCCATGGCTTCCTTTACGCCTTTTTTGACTGCCGGAATGTATTCTGCGGGGATAACACCGCCTTTAATGTTATTGATGAATTCAAAATGTTCCTCTCGATCAATGTTCTTTGCGATTTTCTCATCAGCGGCAATTGCTTCAAGCGGCTTCACGTTGAGTTTGACGTGCCCATACTGTCCTCGACCTCCTGTTTGTTTGATGTATTTAATTTCACTTTCTTTGGTACCTTGGATGGTCTCTCGATATGCCACCTGTGGCTTACCAAGATCAGCTTCAACATTGAATTCCCTCTTCATACGATCAACCAAAATGTCAAGATGTAATTCTCCCATTCCGGCAATAACGGTCTCGAGAGTTTCCGAGTCAGTGGAGACCTTAAAGGTAGGGTCTTCGTCTGAAAGCTTGTTTAACGCAATACCCATTTTCTCTTGATCCTGCTTGGTTTTAGGTTCGATTCGTGCCGCAACCACTGGTTCCGGGAAAGTCATCTCCTCAAGGACGATTGGATGATTCTCATCAGAGAGCGTGTGACTGGTCTTGGTGTCCTTTAATCCAACCGCTGCAGCAATCTCTCCGGTGTACACTTCCGCCACCTCTTCTCGCTTGTCAGCCTGTAATCGGACAATTCGTCCTATACGCTCTTTCTTTCCGTTTGAAGCGTTAAATACATATGACCCTGCCTTACACACTCCTGAATACACTCGAAAGAAGGTGAGCTGTCCGACGAAGGGATCTGTTTGGAGCTTGAAGGCGAGTGCGGCAAGCGGTTCTTCGTCACGAGGTTCTCGCGTAACTTCCTCATTGGTATTTGGATTGATACCCACCACCGCAGGAAGATCGAGGGGGCTGGGAAGATAATCAACAACACCGTCAAGTACCAACTGGACACCCTTGTTCTTCAGCGCTGATCCGGTATATACCAAGAATATATCATTAGCAATTACCGCTTTTCGAAGCAGTGCCTTGAGTGTTTCGTATGAAGGTTCTTCTCCTTCTAGGTATGCATTCAGGGCATCTTCGTCTTGTTCTACAATCTTCTCTACGAGCTCTGCTCGGTATGTTTCAACGTCATCTCTCATGTGCTCAGGCACGTCTCCCTCAACAATATCAATTCCCATTTGTCCTTCAAACCGGAATGCTTTTCGTGACAGTAGATCTACCACACCCTCATGCGCATCCTCTTCCCCAATCGGAAGTTGCGCTCGAACTGCCTTGTTCGAAAGGCGCTCAAGAATACTTTGATATGAACGTTCAAATGAAGCTCCAGTTCGATCAAGTTTGTTGATGAAACAAATACGTGGCACATTTGCCTCTTCGGCATATCTCCAGTTAGTCTCAGATTGTGGCTCCACACCGGCAACAGCGTCAAATACGACGACTGCTCCGTCAAGAACGCGCATGGATCGCTTCACCTCGGCGGTAAAATCGATGTGTCCGGGCGTGTCAATAATATTGAAAGTGTGTTTCTTGCTTTCGTCATCGGTATATGTTGGCTGCCAGTTACACGAGATGGCAGCCGCAGTGATGGTAATTCCTCGCTCCCGCTCCTGCTCCATCCAGTCGGTAACCGTCTCGCCATCGTGTACCTCACCAATCTTATGACTCATGCCCGTGTAAAAAAGAACGCGTTCACTGGTTGTTGTTTTGCCAGCATCAACGTGTGCCACGATTCCGAAGTTTCGGAGTCTTTCTAATGGATATGTGCGAGCCATACGTATGATATGTTAAGTAATCGTAATAATATAAAAACCACCTCCTACCATGCAAAGTGTGCAAACGCTTTGTTTGCCTCGGCCATTTTGTGTGTGTTGATGCGCTTGGTCACCGCTTCTCCTTCTTCGTGTGCGGCTTTTCGAATCTCTTCAGCAAGACGTTTGTGCATCTCTCTTCCTTTTCCGTTTCGTGAAGCTTCAACAATCCAGCGAAGTGCAAGCGCCTGACGGCGTTCAGGTCGCACTTCGCGTGGCACTTGATAGTTTGCACCACCCACACGTCGTGAACGCACCTCCATCAAGGGGGCCACGTTTTTGATAGCTGTTTCGAAAATGGCCACAGGGTCTTCTTTCCCGCCTTCTCCTGCAAGCTCTTCAAAAGCTGCGTACACAATCTTTCGTGCGGTGTCCTTCTTTCCTCGCTCCATTATGTAGTTAATGAGCTTAGTCACTTTCTCGGACCCGTATACTGAATCAGGTGTGAGTTCGTGTTTCTTTTTTAGTGGTCGTCGCATATATTATTCGTCACCTTTGGGTTTCTTAGTACCATATTTAGATCGACCGGTTCGTCGCTTGTCTACACCCTCAGAATCCAAGCGTCCCCGAACAACAGTGTATCGCACCCCGATATCCTTCACTCGCCCACCACGAACCGTTACTACCGAGTGTTCTTGCAAATTGTGTGATTCACCCGGGATATACGCAGTTATTTCCATGCCGTTGGTAAGTCGAACGCGGGCAATTTTACGAATAGCTGAGTTAGGTTTACGCGGTGTCTTAGTCGTCACTTTAGTACACACTCCTCGCTTAAACGGAGAAGCGTAATGAGATGGCTTGTTATTCAGACTATTAAACCCACGACGAAGCGCCACCGTCTTACTTTTCTTGGTGACACTCTTTCGTCCTTTGCGAACTAACTGGTTTATTGTTGCCATATATATTAAAAGCCGCCCCTATGGGCAGTGCGCAAAATATACTATGGCGTGGCATCAAATGCAACTCTTACACTACACCCCGAGTATCTCTTTTAATTCCTGTACGCTCGACGTCATTTCCTTTTCTATAATCTCTTCTGCCTGTGGAACATGTTTGTGTACGAGTTCGGTAATTTCATCTTCTAAATCGGCTGCTACAAACTGTTTTAGTTTATCGTGTTCGGTTGTAGGAATGTTTTGAAATACTGCGAGCAATATTCGCTGGTATATCATGCTACCCGCTTGATCAAGTATTTTTTCCTGATCGTGAGGAGGAAGATTCTCTATATTGAGTTCTTGCACCAGTCGGTTATGTAAATCGGTGATATTAATCATACTACTTTCTTTGGGGTAAGTGTAATACTTCTTCCACCTGAAACAATCGCCAATCCGGTGGCTGCGGCAGTTGCCGCTGCAGTTCCCACCGCCAACCCTCCGAGTGCTCCTGCTATTACTCCCGTCCGTGCCACCTTCGTTGGTGCTTCCACCGCGTGTAATGCAAAACCTGTCAATATCTTCTGGGTTTGCTTTTGCGTACCGGATTCTTGTAACTTACGCGAACTTGCATCAACCACCTCTACCACTTGAGGATCGACGGTTTCTTTCAATTGCTCAACGATCGCACGAATGGCACGAAGCGTTTTCTCAACATCACCCTCTTCTGCTTCAGTTACTGATTCTTTCTGCGGCTCCTTAATCGCCGTTCTCTCACCAACCAAATCAGCGATTGTTTTTTTATAAAATTCCGCAATCAACTGTTTCTTTAAACGCTCCTTATCAGAAACGGTATCGACTAAATCATTGATTCTATCTTCAAACGATGCTTTCTCTCTTGAAACAAGTTCTTCGGTGTTGCTCATTTTGTTCTCTTTGGTGACTCGATGCGCTCCTTCTTTTTGAGAAGTACCACCTTTGTGTATCACCACTGTTTCCATCTGAGGAGTTTCTGGGGCTGCTTCGCGCTTCACTCCGTATATATCAGTATGTGTGCTCGCAACTTCCTGAATGGCATCAACCGTAGCTTCGATGGCTTCCTCGCTGGCATGAGCTCGTTCAAGACGTTCTTGTAAAGAAACGGTTTCCGACTCTGATTGTCTCTTGATACTTTCAGGAGCATCTGCTGCTGCCGTTTCTACAGCTTCCTTAATTTCAGATACCACCTCTAGTGAAGGCACCTGTTCTTTTTGTGGTATAGAGATTTCTGCATCGATTGTTGGCATGGTTTTAACGCGCGGCACCGAATCTGTTGATGGTTCCAATGAAACCGTTCGAGGTTTTTGTGCAACGGGCGGTGCCATCATATTCGCGTGTGGTTCTTGACGTTCTTTTTTTGAAACTACGGGAACTTCCTCATCTTCAAGACCTCTGATTGATTTCATGGCCGCTTCGACAGGGTCAATGCGCGACCGTGGACCACCTCCTGCAACTACACTTGCCTCAGGCATGCTTGATGTGACGTGCACATTCTTAAAAGATTCGAATTCCGGTACTTCCGGTTGCTTCTTTTTTCTACGTAACAAACCTTCAAACATACTCAACCAAGAATTATACGAGTGACGAAAGAAACCGCATCCACCAGATATGTACCGAACAGAAGTACGGCCAAAATCACCACTCCAAAACCAATGAAAATATGTTGCTCAAAAGCCATCCTCATGCGCTCATAGTGCATCGCAAGGGACCGAGGAAGAATCCGTGGAAGAATTTTTGATCCATCAAGAGGCGGAATCGGTATTAAATTGAATATGGCCAGCAATACGTTTAAAAATACAATTGACACTGCAAGCATCTCCGCTCCTGCGGGAAGTATTCCTAACCGAACTATGATTCCAAATATGATGGCAATACCTATATTCGCCGCAGGTCCCGCAAAAGCCACTAAAGCTTCCGCCCATCTCCCGCCCTTTTGCAGATTATACGGATTGTATGGAACGGGTTTGGCCCATCCAAAAAGAAGCGGGGAACTGGAAAGTGCGAGAATTGCCGGAAGTATGATTGACCCCATAGGATCTACATGAGGTACCGGATTTAGAGTGAGTCGCCCCTCCAGTCGCGCGGTTGGATCACCTAACCAATTAGCAGCAAATCCATGAGCAACCTCGTGGATGACTACCGACACAACGAGAATAGCTATTAGAAATATTATTTCGGCTCCCATAATACACAAAGAGGAAGATTATTGCCTTCCCATTCCTTTAATGGTAGCATGGCCGACTATATGGCAAAGGAATGCATGGTGACAGGTAAAAAATCGCAAGTAGGAGGACGGTATAGTAACCGTACGCGTGCGACGCAGTTTAACTCTGGTGGTAAGAAACGACGCGCTGTCAATCTTCAAAAGAAAACTTTTTACATTCCTGAACTTGCAAAGTCAGTAACGCTTCGACTCTCAACAAAAGCAATCAAGACGATACATAAAAACGGGGCCTACAAAACACTCAAAAAGGCAGGATTGGTATAAAGGGAAAACCGAGCGTTGCCGCTCGGTTTTTTCGTCCTGATTCTTATCGCAGGACTCTTGGTCGCGCCACTGGACGAAGACTTGTCCGGGGTGCGACGATATTTTTGTCGGTGACGATGCCTCCCGGCACGCGAACCGGTACTTCATAGAAGCTGGCTGCGTACGCGACAGGCAACCCTGCCACCACGAGGGCAAAGAGCACCTTTTTCAAGGTGCTCAACCCTCCAAACCACTCGTCATACATGAATCTGCCTCCTATTCTTTTTTCTTTGTGGTTTTAACACACTAACACGTAAATAATATATTGTCAATATTCCACCTCCAGCGTCCTGCCATCGGTGGTAAATGTGATAGTGCCTTCGGTACACGTATCAAATGTAGGGATACTCCATTGTGAAAAAAGATCCTCTACTTGCTTGTGCGGATGTCCGTATCGATTTTCGCACCCTCTTGAGAACACCACATACTCCGGAGAAACAATTCCCACAAAATCAGCTGCACTGGATGTTTTTGATCCATGGTGTCCTGCTTTTAATACCTCTGAATCCAAAGCAGTCCCATCGAGCTGTATGAGATACTTTTCAATGGATTGCGGGGCATCTCCTGTTAAAAGAAAAGATTGCTCTCCGTATACAACACGGAGAACAATTGAACCGGTATTGCTTTCCATGTTCACCACCTCTCTGTCAGGAAACAGTACTTCTATGTAAAGACCATCTCCCATGTCAAATATCTGACCTCTACGGGCCGTGAGTACCGTGTGTGTGTCTTTCATTCTCTGTTCCACTGTTTGTAATACGTTATCATCATCAGACACTCCTGAGTACAGTATCGTTGCAACGTCGTATCTGTCTACAATGTGCACAAGTCCTCCAACATGGTCGCGGTCGGGATGTGTGGCCACTACCATATCTATGGTTCTGTCCCAAAATGGCATGGCAGATCCCAGCGCTCTCAGCACGGCACTGTCCTTTCCTCCGTCAATGAGTATCTGTTTTCCCGAAGGTGACGTGATGAGAATCGCATCGCCTTGACCAACATCCAAAAAAGCGATGGTTGCGGCAGTTTGAGTAAAAGGACTCAATATGGGAAGCCATATGAAATAGAGTGCTGTTGATAGTATAAGGATTACTCCCAATGGTATATACTGTTTGTACATCGGTATCATTGTCACACTGAAATATTACTTACCATAAATATACTACATATGCATTCATACGAACCAAAGAAATTTACCATCCCCGCACTGGAAGGTATTTCGCAAAAACAAATTGATGTACACATCGGACTCTACGAAGGATACGTAAAACACATTAACGTGCTGCGAGAACAAATTGCTGATCTGACCGAAAAAGACGCAGAGAAATATCAGTTCGCCATTGAATCTATTCGTCGTCGTCTTGGGTTTGAATTTAACGGCATGCGCATGCATGAATTCTACTTCCCACAATTTGAAGGTGGTGCTACTGATGCACCCATGGAGAGCGCGCTTGCGTCGACTCTATCTGAAAAGTATGGATCGTGGGATGCATTCATTGCACACTTTACAAGCGTGGGTATGAGCCGCGGCAGTGGGTGGACCGTGCTCGCGTGGGACAGAAAAGGAAATACTCCGCATGTGTGGTGGACAACGGATCATGAGCTCGGAACACTCGCTGATGTTGAAGTTCTGTTGGCGATGGATATGTGGGAACACGCATACATGATTGACTATCTTCCAGCAGAGAAAAAGCAACACATTGATGCATTCTTGAACAATCTCAATTGGAATGTGGTGACGAGTCGATTTGACTCAAAAAACTAACATGGTATCTTGTTCCAACTTCATAGGAGGGTTAAATGAGACACAAATCATCAGGGGGAGATTCCCCGCCACGCTCATCGGAAAACACTGCCGATGAGCGCCGCAGGGAGCAGAAACTCCCCGCCGATGAAGAGGAGTCCCCCTGTTTTGGGGATTTCGCCGACGCGCTGGGTGATTGTTTCGCCTAGTGTCTTCATCCTCGGGCACGCAGGTGCCCGAGGTTTTCTTTTGGATGCATAACCATTTGACACCTATTCAGCATACCGTATACTCTCCTGGTCGCACTTGATATGCGACGTTCTTTTTAACTTGCGAGGGAAGATTGATGACGCCATCATCACAAAAACAGGCACTTGCCGTCATACGATATGTCGAGTCTATTGATATAGACGCGGCAGCGCCAAGTGTCCCATTGATTGTATGCGGGGAAATCCTCTCCAACATACATCTGTTTGATAATGCGCAAAGAGCCCGTCATGCACTTGATGCCGCTGCAAAGCGCATCTGTATGGGCAAACAAGAAGCGATTGTTTCTTTTCTGAAACAAATCAATGAGCAAGAAAAAATGCTCTCCGAAGAACAGGGGACTCGGATGTGCATGGCGCGGTACAAGACTCTGCGCCAAGTGTCATGCGAGCTTTTGAGTGAGCTGACAAGTGGGAATATAGGCGAAAGGCGCATCCTCGAAGTCATCGACACCATCACGAAAGATGATGTCGGATTCCAAGAATGGGAACGTAGGGATATTGCACAGGCGATTGCTTCGGCAAGAAACCGTACTGCCGGCGTGTCGGCAGGGGTCTGAGAAACGAGATGGGCAGCCTCACGAGGCTGCCTGTTTTCCTTTCATCCACAACATGATTAGTATGATGTATGAAACGACCACGGCCCAAAAGGGAATGTTCGGCACCGCAACTGCAGCCCATGAAACAGATGTTCCAAACTCAACGACAGAAACAATAAAGCGCAGGAAATAGTGGGCGACGAACATAAAAGGAAGTGTTAATACTCCACTTATCATTCCCAATACGCCAACTAGAAATGAAAAGAGCATGGCAAGAGGTACGAACGGCAACACAACCATATTTACCGGAAGGGATACCAATGAAACCTCGCCCATCATGTACACCAACAATGGGAGTACTGCGATTTGTGTTACCACTGTTGCAACCACCAACTCACGTAATCCAAATGTTTCCGGGATGAATGACAACCAGTGGAGAAAAAGTGGCGCTCCGAGAAGTAGGCCCAGTGTCGCCACAAAACTTAATTGAAATGAAGGGTCGTAGATGACCACGTATGGATTCCATAACACCATGATACATCCTGCAACCACAAGTGCGTGCAGCGCATCATAATTTCTTCGAGCCATCACTCCAAATGCCGCAATGCCTCCCATAAGAGCGGCGCGAACCACCGTTGCAGACGCACCGACAAACACCGTAAATACTGCAATTAAAATAATTGCTGCAACTGATCGTATAGTCGGATTCAAGAAGGAAAGCAGTGCCGAAAGTGCAATAACCATAATTGCAATGTTGTATCCAGACAGCACCACGATGTGAATAAGGCCCGCTTCTCTGAACTTTTTTGTTAATTCACTTCCCAAAGAACGTTTTTCACCTACCGTTATACCACCGGCAAGCGCCGCATAGGGTTCTTTGAGAAATGTTTTCAAGGAAAGTAAATATCGCTCTTTGGCAGAGAGAAGTATGCTCATTGCCGTGGTTCTCGTCTCCACTACGAAGACGTCTTCTGTTTGTATAACATAGTAGATGTCATCTTTGGCGAGGTACCCCTGATAGTTAAACACTCGCCCCGTGTCTCCTTCAAAATTTTGTGGTTGCTCCACCACACCCGAAACAGACACGCGCTCTCCATAACGAAAGGTTTCGTTAGTTGAAGCTTTCACCAACACTCGATGCTTAAATACATCACTCTCCAGGACAAGATTGGTGTAATATTCTCGCTCATCAGGATCTTTTACCACCGTTCCGATAAACGCAATTTGCTCTCCCACATTATCAAAATTGACATTTGGTGGCACGGCAACATCCATTCGCACCATCCCCAGTGAGATGAATATGAGCAGCACCACAAAAGAGAGGTGTCGCCGTCGATACAGGCACAGAAGTGTGAATGCAATTAAAGGAGGTAGTAAGAAAAATTGAAACCCAACATCTACAAACGAACGGAAAGCAATTCCAGCCAATAATCCGACAAAAGCAATGGGTACGTAGCGATGCATACACGTACCATACCAAAAAGAGAGTTACTTCCGCAGCCTGAGCGCGTCGTCAATGGCATCATTTGCAAGTTGATCAGCGTGTGTATTTAACTCCCGCCGAATGTGTGTGTAGGTAACGGGAGCAAATCCTTTTGAAAGAATTTCTTGCACTTTTCTGTATTGATCTCGTATGGTGTCCGATTTTATTTTCCAATTACCAGACAGTTGTTCTGCCACCAATTTGCTATCAAGTTTAATTTCTACATCTAATTGTTCAAGACCCATATCCTTAACACGAGAAAGGGCAAGGGCAACAGCTTCATACTCTGACCAGTTGTTGGTTTGTTGCCCAAGAAATTGCTTTATCTCGGCAATCAATTCTTCTCCTTTGAAAATAACCGCACCGGCACCGGCACTTCCGGGATTTCCACGAGACGCACCGTCGGTGTAAATAAGTAATGAATCCATGAGCTCTCAGTATACGCGCGTCATGTGGTATAGTCGACTACTCTCCTCCGACTTCCAAACCGTACGTACAATATGTTTGACCAGTAGATTCTAACTCGGCACATAATTGATAGTCGATGTTCTCACCGTATGTAGTGTATACATACTCGGTATTTGTCGCAGGGTCTCTTGGAATATCATTCAAAAGATCGGGTACCATATCTTGCAGTGTTGTAGGAAAAGTACCGTACTCTGTATAGTACATATCTGCCGCTAAACCAATGACTCCCATATCGGCCTGTCGTTGAGCATCGCGCATATCCGCAGTTTCAGAACCCCGAATGCCCCCAAGCGCAAGTACGAATACAATCAAACCACCAAGCACCAATACAAACGCAAATGAAACCAACACTTTTGCGGTCATGGTCACCTCGGAACCATCATGTTCTGGAGGATTCAGAAGCCAGCGATAGACATGTACTGCAGCAAGTGCGGTTATGGGAATAGTGAGGAACAACCCCATGCCAAATACGATTGCACCGAGAATGTTTATAACAAAAATGAGAAAACCGAAAATGAAAAGGCCCCATCGATGTCCATGAGTGATACGCATACTCTCTTTAATGGCTTGAACAGGTCCCATATTTCTATCCACAACCAAATACGGCGCAAATGCAAGCGCAATACCCGCAACAATTCCTGGTACTAAGAAGAGTACGAGACCGATAGTGATAATGGACACCACTAGAATAGTCATCACAAGATACTTCCAAAATAAATGTAACGGCTCTACAAGGTCAGTATAATCGGTTTCGGATTTATCGTACACGCGCAACAAGATAAGGGTAATGCCCATTCCAAGAATTATCTGGATGGCAAAATCAACCAGATTGATTACCACCCCGGTACTTCCACTCACATTCTCAGCAACAAGACCCATCACTGAAGAAATAACGGTAGTGAGTATGAAAAGCCCGATTAAAAAGAAGGGTCGCTCTTTGAATGTTTGCCACCCTACAACAAGAGCTTCCTTTGTAGAGAACGATTTCATATACACAGTATATCGTACCCGCACGATGTATGGCCCTCTCTTTGTTGATAGCCCCTCTATACCACATCAACAACCCGCAACTCAAATTGCACACGTCCCATAAACCGCGATAATTCAAGTGTGCCGATTACATTCACTTGGTTTCCTTCGGTTACTTTCTCAGTGAATGAATCGGGATGCTTAAAAAAAGAAATGGCGCGTATCTGTTCTTTCAAACTTCCACTACGAAGCTGCATCTCCAAGTGAAGTCCTTCTTTTCCAAACTGGCGAAGAGAAGTGACATGCGCATTTTCATACACAAATAACGGCTTGGGATTACCAACACCAAACGGAGCCATGCGTGCAATTGCACGGTGAGTATGTTCAAGCGCATCATGTGGCAGTGCGGCATCTGGAGATACTGATTGTGTCATATTTGTTTTTGGCATCTGCACATAGGCATCTTCAAAAGCTTTTTCAATATCGTATATGTTGTCTCCTGAGACTGAAAAGCCCCCAGCATGAGCATGTCCTCCAAATTGGGTGAGTACTTCTCCCATGTGTGTAAACAAATCAACCACGCCAACGTCTCCGTTGCCCCGACATGACCCTTTGATACTTCCTGTACCCTCTCTCCCCCAGAGACAGACTGTTTTACCATAGGTGTCAACCAAAGAATTCGCTGCGAGCCCAAGCAGAGCCGGGTTCCAGTGAGGATTCCCCGCCACCAATACATTGGCTTCATGATCATCAAATCTTTCCTTGAGTGTGCGCACAATACTTGCAACACCGCCTTTTCTCTTATTGTTCAAAGATTCTAACTCCTTTGCCATACTGACCGCCTCTTGCTCATGATGTGTTGCAAGTAGTCGAAAAGCCGTTTCCGGACTACCCATGCGACTGGAGGCATTGATTCTCGGAGCAATTGAAAACCCTATATCGTCTTCTGTAAGAAATGGCTTAGCCAATCGCAGTTTTTTGCAGAGCGCTGCGATGCCAGGTCTTTTTGATTTTCTCAGAACAAGTATTCCAAAATGAACAAGTGCTCTATTTTCTCCCGTTAATTCAACCATGTCTCCGACAGTTGCTATAGCCACTAAGTCCAATAGCCATTTTTCCCACCCTTCTGTAATTGCGTCCACCCATACACGTTTTTCCTTACGAGAGTGTGTAAGCAGTGCCTGTACGAGCTTGAACGCAACACCGCTCCCGCAGAGATGTTTGTTGGGATATACACAATCCTTTCTTTGCGGGTTCACGATAGCAATCGCTTTTGGTAATTGCTCCTTTGGTAGGTGATGATCGGTGATAATGACATCCACCCCCCTATCCGCAGCATATGCTACCGTCTCCACATCTGCGATACCAACGTCTGCAGTAATTATCAAGGAGACATTTTGTGTGCATAACTCGGTAACTGCTGTTGTGTGAAATCCGTACCCTTGAGTATGACGATGTGGAATATAATTTACAAAATTTGTGTGACCGACTTTTTGTAAGAATTCGGCAAGCAACACACCTGCGGGAATTCCATCCGCATCAAAGTCACTATAAATTGCAATTTTTTCTTTGTTCTCAATTGCCGCTACGATGCGAACAACCGCAGCATCCATGTCTTTCAAGAGAAAAGGATCGTGCAAGTCCCTTTCATAATTTGGATTGAAAAATCGATCTCTATCTTCTTCGGTCACTATCCCTCTCTGTGTGAGTAGATTGTGTATAAAATCTTCCATTGGAGGAGATTGTAGCATGCGATATACTTTCGTTAATGACAGATTGTATTTTCTGTAACATAGTTGCTGGAGAAATACCTTCAAGAGTGGTGTATGAGGATGACTCCTTTCTCGCCTTCCTTGATGTACGGCCGCTCAATCCCGGACACACGCTCGTCATACCAAAAAAACATCATCGATGGGTATGGGATATGGAAAACACGCCCGCGTACATGGAAGTATGTCACAAAATCGCAAACGCTCAGAGAAGCGCTTTTGAGACTGATCACATTGTCTCACTTATCTTCGGAGAAGAAGTTCCTCACGCACACATGTGGTTGGTGCCACGTCACGAAAATGATGGGCACGGTGGATCCATTAACCTTAAAAACATTAAAGATCTGAGTGATGAAGCGATGGACACGGCTGCTTTGCAGATTGTAAAAAATCTACCCTAATGCTTCAATTCCGGGAAGCGTTCCTTCTTGCAGAAACTGTAACATCGCCCCTCCGCCGGTGGACACAAAAGAGAGATCGTCTTCCAGACCTTCTTTTTGAATCACTGCGACCGTATCACCACCGCCAACGATCGTTTTAGCATTACTTTTTGCGACGGCATGTAGCAACGTCACCGTTGACGCGTCATACCCCCGCTCGTACCAACCAAGCGGTCCGTTCCACACAATAGTTTTATACATGTGAAGTGTGTCGATGAGTGCTCGTGTAGTGGCTTCTCCCATATCGACAATAGTGTCTGTCGGTGCGACATCATGAATCGAAATATTTGCTGTTCCGCCTTTTTCATCTTCGATAATGACATCTTCCACTTCTACAACTTTCGGTGATGATAGTACACTAAACGGCACCGCGCCGTCTTCGACGGCAGATTTTCCTATCTCCAACCCTCTTGCAGAAAGTATCTCATTTTGCAGGATGCCTCCAATGAACACGGCATCGTAAATGCCCTCAAATTTTTGTGCCAGGGGCTCCTTCGTGATCACCTTTCCCCCTCCCAGTATAAAGAGAGCTGGATGGCGTGGCTTAAATGCCATGGAAAGAGCGGTGATTTCTCTCTTCAATAACAATCCTCCATAGCTTGGTAGGTGCTTTGCCACTCCTACAATGCTCGCATGCTCTCGGTGACACACTTCAAACGCATCTTGAACGAATATCTCGGCCAAGTCGGCGAGTTCTCGCGCGAACGACTCATCATTATTCGTCTCGCGGGGATCTCTTCTCAAATTCTCCAGAAGCACGATGTCTCCATCCTTCATTTTCTCTAAATGCTCCTCTCCGAAAACTACCGGAACGTGCTCACTGAGAAGTTCGGATACGTGTCGAAGCGATTCATTTCCCCTCCTCCCGATATGCGCAATAACGATGGTTTGTGCACCTTGTGTGTGCAAAAACTTGAGTGTGTCTATTGCATTTTTAATTCTAAAATCATCCACTATTCTTTCTTCGTGTAACGGCACATTTAACCCCGCTCTCACCAGCACTTTCTTTCCGGTCACTTCTACATTTTCATCGATATATTTCATATTATTCATTTGCTACCTTAACGATTTCCTCCAGTCTCACCGGATCTAAACTCGCTCTTCCAACGAGCACTCCGTGAAGTCCCGGGATGGCAAGAATGTCCTTTGCATTGTCCTCATTAATTGCCCCACCGTATACAATACGAACCGCCTTCATCGCTCTTTCTCCGTACAACTCAACCATTAATTTTCGTACGAGTAAAATCATTTGGTGCACCATCATCGCACTTGGCGCGTCAGGAGCTCCAATTGCCCACACCGGTTCGTATGCAATGGTGATATTTTTAAATTTTGTCCCCGAAACATCCCGTAGTGCTTCAGCAAGTTGCTCTCTCACAAAAGCAACATAATTTCCTTGCGTATCTCGTTCTTTTTCTCCTACTGCAACTATTGGATCCAGTCTTCCCTCAAGACAAGCTGCAACCTGTGCACGAACCTCTTCATTTGTGAGTCCTTCAGCTCTTTGTTCGGCATGTCCGATTATCGCAACTGTTGCACCAACATCGCGCAGTTGTAATGCGGATATGGCACCGGTGTGCGATCCGGTGAGTTCTTTTGATACACCTTGTGCCCCAAACTCAACCCGAGTTCCGCGGTATCCTTTTGTGAGTGCATAGAGAAACACCGCGGGAGGTGCGATGATAATATTGGTATTTTTGTATGCATGCGCTACTTTTTTTGTTGCTTCAAAAAGCCGCTTCGCTTCCAGGAAAGATTGCGGATTCAGTTTCCAATTACCGATTACTGTTTTCATGAGGGTAAGTATATATGCTACATCTCTCTCCACAAAATGTATTGCGGAGTGGTGGTACTCGCCGGAGTGAATGGTGGTGGGTTTGTCGTTTGTAATCGATCATATGAGTTTTCACGATTAGCGTACCCTGAACAGAATGATCCGCTACACGACCAACTCGTCCCTACTCTTTTAAGAGAAACGATCGATCCACTCATGGTGAGCTGACTTTTGGTATCTCCTGAATAGTATGGTCTGCCGAACCGATCTCCTTGAGCAACAAAAATTCCTTTTAGTGACAAGTTGTCGGGTGATTGAGGTGGTATGTAAATACCATTCTCACTTATCACCGTCAGACCGTCTGACCCGTCTTGTGCTGAATAGTCTATATTATCCTCAAGAATTACATCAGGATCATAATTGTTTACCACATCTGCTGCAACAACAGTCACTTTTCCCTTTACCGTTCCCTCTATCCATACCTTGTCCTCCACGTATATAAGAGAGCAGCTCGACGGTATCGCCCTTCTCTCGATAAATGACTCTGCGTTAATGATGTGGAAATCCGGAGTCCATCCGATACCACTACGATAGCCCCAATATCCTCCTGTATTAGTGACTTGGTAGATATCAACCGTACCATCACTATTAAACACAAGGTGATATCCATTCGTTGCGGTCATATATCCACCATAATTGATTTCAGTTGAACTGTACGGAGCAAGGTATACCCCGTTTGCTTGTGCATACCCTTTCAGCTCAGAGAAGTCTGCTGCCATATCGTTAAAATCAATGCTATTTGCTGGAAACTGCCACAATACGCTTCCAGAACCTGCTCCAAATACTCCATTTTGGGTTTGCGTCGGTGAACAACCGAAACTGGAGTTACATGACCAGTTTGCAACCGCGCTGGTTACCAAAGAGTTGTTCGTGCCATCCATTCGAATACCTCCGTTTGAATGGTACGGGCCTGTTATATTTCTATCAGATCCTGCCCATACACTTTCACCAATAATGTACGAATACTCTGCAACACTCGGTTTTGCATGTCGACCGAAAACGGTTCGTTTAAATGCAGTGTCAGCCGCAACCTCTCCTGTGGAGGTCACGTCTATGGACTGTATTACTCCACATGCCTCATTTCCCGCTATCGACAAACTGTATGAACCCAACTGACCTGCTCCGGGTTCGTTATATGCATGTACGTACGGACCACTCGTCCCCGTTCCATCTTGTATGTCCCCCGGATTGTGTGTGAGGAACCAGTGGTAATACGCAAGACCTGCTTCTGCAATACCCAATGCCTTTTCTCTCGTCTCTTTTGAAGCTCCCAATTGTGCTTGGGTGAAGATGAAACCAACAAGCGCCGATATTGCCAATGTGAATACGGCGGCAAATACGAGAACGAGTATTATAGCAATTCCTTTTTGTGCTTTTTCCATACCTATTTAATATTGCGTAGCGCTGCACTACTTCGTAATTCAAAATCATTCGGTGCGCGTTCTGGATTTAAGTTCACCATTAATCGTACGAGCAGGAACGCAAGTTCGTCCACTTCCGAGAGTGTACTCATCTCAACTCCTGATGTGTCATAGAACGTGAAAAGGGGCACCCCGACACTTTCATTTCTCACATTATCCGAAACTACTGTAACAATTTCGTTTGAAGGTTCGTATGCGGGAGGATCTCCCGCTGATTCAATAATACCTCTCTTGAAATCAGTATTCTCTAAAAAGTATCTGATACGTTCCACTTTGTTGTCATTGTCGTAGTCGCTGTAGAAAGTGATGCTGGAAGTCGCCATCGCCACAATGGGGTACGCGCCATCATCAGCATATGATGCTTCTCGCACATCCTCGACAACCCGGCTAATGCCTGCGCGTGCGCTGCGTGTTGCATCCGCTTGTTCGAATGCAAACCGTTGTCCTCGATACGCATACCGTAGAGAAACCACAATAGCGACGATGATGATGACCACGACACTGAGAAACACTATTGATTCTATAAGTGTAAATCCTCTCTCGGAAGAATATCGCATATTACTGTTCTATTTGTAACCCTGCTATGTCGCTCACTATGGTGGACGATCGAGTACCGGAAGGGCTCTGCCATGACACTTCAACTTTTACTCGCTTGTAGTCATTACTGATTCCGTTTACATCAGATCCTCCTAATCCATCTTTTTCATCATCTACATACACGATGGTGGTGTCGCGTGTGTATGCAACGGTATTGAGCGTGATGTTTTCAGTTGCTTCAAGCACTCCTTGCGGGTCTCCGCCCACGACCCCCACTACGGAGTAGTCTAGACTCCGAATGTATTCCATCCGCTCAACTGCAAGTGCTGTTGCTCCCGTATGCGCTTTGTTATCAGTCGCTAATTTGGTACTGAGTTGCAGCACGGTAAAAAGACCTACAAACACCGTGAGCAGCAAAGCTGAAGCTACAACCACTTCAATTAAACCTGAACCTTGCGAGGAAAGAACGCGTCTATTCATATTCGTATTGTACCGCATTACACTTAGAACGCTTCCGATAGTGAGTATATTGGGCCCACCATCGCAATCGCAAAGAACCCAACCGCCCCTCCAATGAGCAGCATTAAGAACGGCTCAATGATGGTGGACATGTTTTTTGTTTTTTGCGTTACCTCACTTTCATAAAAATCAGCAACTCGTACCAGCATATCTGCGAGTGCTCCAGTCTCCTCTCCAACTAAAAGCATTTCTGACATGAGTGGTGGATAAAGATCCTCTCTTTTCATAAATACTTCTGATAATTGCTCTCCCTTCTGTACTTTTTTCTGAGCAAGACGAAGTACATCTTTGTGATAGTGGTTTTGCACCACTTGTTCCGTAATTTCAAGAGACGTCACTACGTCAACACCCGCCTCAAGAAGCGATGCAAAAGTTCGTGCCGTTCTCGCTGAATTGATTTCCCTCACCAATGTCCCAATCAGTGGCATCACGAGCAATAGTTTGTCACGGCTTCTTTGTCCTGTGGTGGTTTTAAGCGCAGCATGTATTCCCAATATACATAGTACGAGACCAACGGCGAAAAATGCAGTGTAATTCACCAAAAAATCACTTGCCGAAACAATCGCCTGTGTTGCTGTAGGTAATTCAGCACCAAGCTCTTTAAATGTTTTAGAGAGTGTGGGAACCACTCTAGTCATCATTAAAAACCCAATACCCACAATTGCTATGACAATAATGCTGGGGTAAATAAGTGCTCCTTTGATTCTTTTTTTTAATTGATAGGCACTCTCGAGTTGACTGGCAATACTCTTAAGTGCCATGTCCAATGTCCCGGACTCTTCTCCTGCGCGCACCATGGCGATGAAAAGCTTTGAAAACACATGAGGAAATCTCTCAAGCGCAGTATGCAACGTGCCTCCCTTTTGGATGTCTCCACGAACCAGTCTGAGTACTTGGATAAGTTTGGGGTTTTTTGCCTGTCTCTCGGCGACCGCAAGTGCCCGAGAGACCGGCAACCCAGCTTCAAGCATCGCCGAGAGGTTCGACGCAAGAATAATTTTGTCGTGCTCTTTGATGGTGGAGAGTCGGGCGTTCCAATACGAAAAACTCCATACTATTTTTGACTCTGAATTTACGTTTACGATCACCCCTCCCTCAGCACGCACCTGACGGTACACTTCAAAGCGATCATTGGCCTCAATGGTACCGGTGTATGTTTCGCCATGACGTTCTGCTGTATATGTAAATTTCATACCTATTCTGAAACTACGCGCAACACTTCAGCGAGACTCGTTGTTCCTACTACTGTTTTGTATACACCATCCTCAAGCATGGTGAGCATCCCCTCCTTTCGTGCTTGTGATTCAATCTTGTCTGTGGAGGCGCCTTCGAGTATAAGTTGCTTTATCGCTTCACTTACCGTGAGTATCTCCTGTATACCCCTCCTCCCGCTATAGCCCGACTCGCATTCGGGAGTTGATTTTTCTTTGGCAATCGAAATGCTTTTCCACGTAGCTTTTTTGGAAATCATTTCTTCATCCTTCAGCGCATCGAGGATTGCTCCCATATCTGCATGTTTTTCCAGTGAACCAAGTTCTGCCGCAGAAAGCTTCTGTTCATCTTTTTCCGTACACAGTGTTCGCACCAGTCGTTGTCCCACCACCACTTGGAGCACTGATGCCAATAGAAATGGTTCTACACCCATGTCCAACAGCCGAGGAACAGCTCCTGAAGCAGAATTGGTGTGGAGCGTTGAAAGCACCAAGTGTCCGGTAAGGGCTGCATTAATTGCAAGTGCAGCAGTTTCTCTGTCTCTAATTTCCCCCACCATGATAATATCAGGGTCTTGTCGCACGAGACTTCTCAACCCGGTTGCAAAAGTGAACCCTATATCGGGTTTTACCTGTGTTTGGTTAATGCGTGGCATTTGATATTCAATTGGATCTTCAACAGTTGAAATATTCACATCTGGTGTGTTCAAAATATCTAGTATGGTGTAGAGAGTCGTAGATTTTCCTGACCCGGTTGGTCCGGTGACTAAGATGAGCCCTGTCTTTTTTCGTGTTGCCTCGTGTATACGTTCCAATCCCTCTCCGTGAAAACCGAGAGACTCGAGGGTGAATCCAGATACATCTTCTCGCAAAAGACGCATTACCGTTTTCTCTCCATGATGAGTTGGCAACACGGAAACACGAAAAGAAACGCGATCACCATCGGTTTCCATTCTAAATCTTCCATCTTGTGGAAGACGTTTTTCATCCAATCGGAGACTCGCAAGTACTTTCACCCGAGCGGTTATCGATGCCGATGCGCTTTTTGGTAATGACATTGCATCATGTAACAATCCGTCGATGCGATAGCGAACAAGGAGCGCATCTTCTCGCGGTTCAATATGGATATCAGATGCATTTTGCACTATTGCATGCCGTAGTAGCGAATCGAGAACTCGCACCGCAGGCACACCCTCTGCCAACTTTCTTAAATCTTGTTCATTTTCGGGTTGTAATTTTCCAAACTTCTCAAGTGTTTGAGATTCACGAGCAATCACGTCCCCCAACTCATCTCTCAGAGACTTCTGATACTGTCGCAACATATGTTTAATTGACTCATTGTCAGTCAAACGAGGGAGGATTTTCAATTGGGTCTTTTTCTTTACGAAATCAATCGCTGCCAAATCATCAGTATCAAGCATGGCTACCTCAAGTTCATTTCCCTCCTGTCGAAAGGCAACAATGTTATTTCTCCGAGCAATGGGTTCGGGTATCAGTGCCAGTGTGTTGAGATCCGGCTTGGTGTGAGACAAATCCACAAAAGGAATGCCCAGTACGTATGCATGCGACCGTCGCAAATCATCTTCTGACAATTCACCTTCTGAAACAAGCATGTCGCTCGCCGAAACACCTTTCTTCTCCGCCTTCCGTAATACAGCATCAAACTTCTTCTCTGAGACAAGACCTGAGTCACCGAGAAACTCTCGTAATTGTTCATCGTTAATGTACATATTCACACATGAGCACAGACGTGCCCTTTATGTTGTAAGTATATCAAGTGTTTGTCGTATCTCCTTCTCTTGGGTTGTGTAGAAATCCGTCGGTGGTGCTTTTCATGACTTTGACACACGAAGTACCGATAGTGTATATTCAATCAAGCGGCACCCTCTCCGGCTCGAGGGTGCCGGGCCTGTGCGGTATGTCTTCGTCTCCAGCCCAAAGACGGAGGGATGCCACACAGGCTTTTTTCTTGACTTATTGCCTCGTATACCGTATATTACCCGCACATACCGTTATTGATTAGTCCGGCATCAGCCGGAACTTTTTATTAAAACATTAAGACACGCCTATGAGCTTATTCGACCTTAAGGTAATCAACTCAGTATTAGCTGAACTTGAAGAGGATCGTGGTATTCCGCGAGAAAAAGTGCTGAGCGCAATTGAACAATCGCTTGCTGCAGCATACAAGAAAGAATACGGAAAGAAGGGGCAAATCATTCGTGCATCCTTTAATATGGATTTGGGTGATGTTGAGTTCCGACAGATTAAAATTGTAGTTGACGAAACACTCGTACGACAGGATGATGAGGAGGAGTCTGATGATGATGAACGCACTCGATTTAATCCAGAGCACCACATTATGATCGCTGACGCGCGTCATATTAGGAAGGATGTACATTTGGATGATGAAATTGACTTTCCATTGGAAGCACAGGAGGACTTTGGACGCATCGCTGCACAGACAGCAAAGCAGGTGATTATGCAAAAGATTCGAGAAGCTGAGAAAGTATCAATTCTTGAGGAATTCGGAGAACGAGAAGGCGAGGTAGTATCAGGACACGTACAGAGATTTGAGCGAGGCAACCTATACGTTGATCTTGGACGAACAACCGGCATTCTTCCCTACGAAGAGCAGATTCCAGGGGAACGGTATCGACAAGGGGAACGTATTCGCGCTCTTTTGTACAAAGTGGATGAATCTCCTCGTGGAACATTCTTGAAACTTTCCAGATCGCATCCCCAATTCCTGGTGAAACTCTTCGAGATAGAGTCTCCTGAGCTCGCCAACGGAACTATTGAAATAAAAGCTGTTGCTCGTGAAGCAGGTTCTCGATCTAAACTTGCCGTTATCACCACAGACGATCATATCGATCCTGTTGGATCACTTGTTGGTCAACGAGGCGTTCGGGTCTCAACTGTCACGAGTGAGCTTGGTGGTGAGAAAATCGATATTATTGACTATTCAGAAGATTCTGCGGAATTTATTGAACGAGCGCTCTCTCCTGCCGAGGTAATCAGTGTTGCCATTGCAGAAGACGCAGAAGGAGAAAAACGTGCCGTGGTTGAGGTCACTGAGGATCAACAATCTCTCGCCATTGGTCGCGGGGGTCAAAATGTACGTCTTGCTGCCAAATTAACTGGTTGGGGTATCGATATCACATCAGTTGGCGGTGAAGCTCTTGCCGAATCAACCGAAGAAGGTGATGTTACCGTGACCGAGGACACTGTTGAAACAATGGACGAAGTGGTTGCAGAAAAAGCCGAGGAGTAACTTTCTCACGTACATCGCTTTACATGGAATACCTTCATGCGATACGCTACAATACAATCCTTAGCGAGTAACAAAATACCATGAACCTACTACACGACATATCTTCAGGCACAAAAGAAGAGATGAATGTCATCATCGAAATTCCTAAATTCTCGAAGAATAAATATGAGATTGATAAGCATACGGGAATGATAGCTCTTGACCGTGTAATGCACACTGCTCAAGACTACCCGTTTGACTACGGATTCGTTCCTCAAACACTCTTTGACGATGGAGATGCGCTTGATGTGGTGTTGGTAACGACATACCCTCTTGCGCCTGGAATTTTGGTGAGGGCACGTCCGGTAGCGATTATGGAAATGATTGATGGTGGAGAGCGAGATGATAAAGTGGTGGCCGTTCCGATTGAAGACCCTCGATTTGATGATGTAACGGATATTAATGATCTTAATCCACACTTTATAAAAGAAATGTCGCACTTTTTTGAAACATACAAAAAAGTGCAGAACAAAGAAGTAAGTGTGGGAGAATGGCACGGAGCTCGCCAAGCAAAAGAAGCATTTGAAAAAAGTCAGAAAATGTACGCAGAGGGTAATCAATAGATTCCTCACCACAAGATAACACCCTGTATTCGCTTTAGTGATACGGGGTGTTATTATAAAAGATAGAATCACGTTAATATAGATTCATAAGATTAAAAATATCAATACATACCATGACTATTACCCATACATCAGTAGTATCGAGTATAGCTGCTGCACTACTACTTGCATTTGTACTGGCCGTTCCAGCCACGGCTCAAGAACTTGACGCTACAGGCATTGAACAACAAGAACCTCGTCCGGTACGCTTCAAGTCTTTGCAACGTCCGGATGTTGATACAGCAGAAGGATTGCGCACGAAGCTACAAGAGAATCGAGAAGAGAGGAACGCATTCCGTGATGCCGTTAAAGAAAAACGAGAAACATTCAAGGAAAGAAGTGTCGATTTTAGAGAGGGTGTCAACAAAAGACGTGACGAACTCCAAAGAGAGGGTGAAGAGATGCGTCGAGGATTACAAAGCGAAGCACGAGAGATTCGTGATGAGATACAAACTGAGGTAGACAATCGTCGCAATGAAATAAAAGAGGCACTAGATGCAGCGGAAACTCCAGAAGAACGACAGGCTATCCTCGAGGCCGCAAAGGAAGAGAGGGCAGAAATGAGGAAAGAAGCTCTTGAGCGAAGAGCGGCATTTCGCGCTCGCGCAGAAGAAATGCGAGCAGCATTTAAGGAAAACCGTAAGGAACTTACAGCGGAAATCCAATCAGAGGTTGGTGAAAGAATCAAGGGACATCTTGAGGGTATTCTAGACAGGATTGCACGGGCACTTGAGAACTTCACTGACATTCTTGATCGGGTGAATAACAAAATCGCCGAACTTGCAGCAAATGGAGTAGATACCACGTCAGTAGAAGCTGCCACCAATGTCGCCGAAATAGCTATCGCGGATGCTGCCATTGCACTTTCTGACGCTCGAATCCTCTTTACCACAATGCTTGAATCAGAAACGCCACGAGAACACTTGGACGAGGTAAAAACATCAGTGCGAGCTGCATCGGTAGCGGTCAGAGAATCCCACAAAGCGTTGGGAGCAGCAATTAAGGAACTTAGATCTCTCGGCAGAGTATCAGAGCCGGAGGAATAGATTAAAAACCAATAATTACGTAACGTATGGAACAAGAATTTAACACCACTCCACCCGTGGAGAACGAAACTCCCGCAACAGAAGGTGTAGAAACTCCCGCAGAACCAAAGAAGGAAGGAGTGGGACCAATTGTCGGAATAGTAGTTATCATCATTATCCTTATTTTCGGAGGTCTGTACATGTGGGGCACAAAACTAAACAATCAAGAAAGCGAGATCGGCGTTGTTCCCGTTGAAGACATTGCGGATGCACAAGATAATCCGGTACAACTTGAAAGCGAGTTAGATGCATTTGATGTTGCTGGTTTTGAAGCAGAACTCGATGCGGGATTGGGCGCACTGGAAGCGGAACTGTAACACATTTCATACAGATAAAACCCGTGAACCATTCGCGGGTTTTTGCATTTTCTCTTCTCTGCTGCTACACTCCGCCGCATGCATACAACACAATATACCGATTTACAAACAAAAGACCTTGGAAACTCCGAGTATGAGATTTCTGCAACCATTCCTGCCGAGGTAGTTACCACATACCGTGAACAGGCGATCCAAACACTTGGGGCAGATGTTGAAGTACCTGGGTTTCGTAAAGGAAATGTTCCAGAAGACATGCTTCTCGGACATCTCGGTGAGAGCCGTGTTATGGAGAAAGCCGGTAACTTGGCGCTCGCTGCAATATATCCGACCATCATTGTTTCAGAAAAGATAGATGCT
Source organism: Patescibacteria group bacterium UBA3530 (assembly GCA_002376945.1). Lineage (GTDB taxonomy): Bacteria > Patescibacteriota > Minisyncoccia > Phycocordibacterales > UBA2100 > UBA2100. The sequence continues at coordinate 31,919 of DFOX01000009.1, read as the reverse complement.
ATTGGATCTCCTCAAATACACATTAAGAAACTTGCAAAGGATAACCCTCTGGAATTCACTGCAACTACCGCAGTGATGCCTGCAATACAGCTCTCAGATTACAAGAAAACTGCTTACGATATCTTTAGCACGGAAGAAACTTTTGAGGTAACCGACAAAGAACTGGAAGATACTCTCACTCACGTTCGTCGTCAGCGAGCGCATGTTGAGGGTTACGAGCAACAAAAGAAAGATGGTGTTGAAAATCCTTCCGTACCGGAAATTAAGGACGACGAATTGCCTGAGCTCACCGACGAATTCGTACAAACTTTGGGTGATTTTAAGACAGTTGCCGACTTTGAAGCAAAAGTGAGAGAAAATATTCTTGAGGAGAAGAAGTTGCGTGCAAAGGACAAGAAGCGCATTGCGACAGTCGAAAAAATTATCGCTGATTCAAAGATTACGTTACCTCAACTTCTCGTTGATCAAGAATTGCATCGTATACAAGCTCAGATGGAAGCGGAAATTGCTCACACCGGAACAAAACTGGAGGACTATTTAAAGAATATAGACAAAACAATCGAGAATCTGCGAGAAGAATGGGTGCCGGAAGCCGAGAAGCGAGCAAAGTTGCAACTGATTCTTAACACCATCTCAAAAAACGAGCGCATTAAACCTGATGCAGAGGAAGTGCAACGAGAAGTGGCGCACGTCTTGCAGCACTACCCGCAGGCAGAAGAAGAAAACGTACGCATGTACGTGGAAACCACCAAACGTAATGAAATGGTGTTCACATTCCTTGAAGAAGTGGGGAAATAGGGATATAGTTCCGACATATGACACACGAACCAAAAGCACAACTTGTTCCTATGGTTGTCGAAAAAGGACAATTTGGTGAACGAGCATATGATATCTACTCTCGCCTACTCAAAGAGCGCATCATTTTTCTTGGCGGGCCAATTGACGATCAAGTGGCTAATCTCATTATCGCACAACTTCTCTTCCTGCAATCAGAAGACCCTGATGCTGATATTTCTTTTTACATTAACTCTCCCGGTGGTCATGTAACCGCCGGACTAGCAATTCTCGATACCATGCATCATATAAAACCTGATGTATCGACCATATGTGTCGGTATGGCTGCGTCCATGGGATCGGTACTTCTCGCCGGAGGAGCTAAAGGGAAGCGCTACGCACTCAAAAACTCGGATGTTATGATTCATCAACCTCATGGAGGAGCACAAGGTCAAGCGTCTGATATAGAAATTAGTGCCAAATACATTTTGCGTTTGCGTGAATCAATAAATAATATCTTGGCTCAATCTACCGGACAAAAACTGTCCAAAATTGAGCATGACGTAGATCGCGACTACTTTATGACCGCCGAAGAGGCCAAGAAATACGGTATTATCGATAAAGTGATGCAATAGAAGCACCTCTTTTACAGATTGATATTTTTCTGGTATGCTTTCGCCATTGGTTTAATCAATTAATTTTCCGTTTTTCTGACACTGATGACTGCTTTATGTACCGATACGAACACTCATTCACACACCACATAAAACTAAATAACGTGTAAGAACAACGGGCAGAAACGTATATGTCCTTAAAAGTAATAATCATGCTTCTGCTGCTCGCAGCAGTGTTTGGCGTTGGATTTGGATACTTCCTCCGATGGATAGTATCTTTGGGTAAACGCGGATCGATGGAGTTGCAAATCAAGCAAATGATGCTTGAAGCGAAGGAAGATGCAAAACGCATCACGGAAGATGCTGAACGAAAAGCTGAATCTATTATCAACGAACGTACTCAGGAACTGAAAGAAAAAGAAGGAGATCTTAAAAAAACCGAAGAACGTCTCATTCGGCGAGAAGAGCTTTTGGATAAACGTCAGGGTGATCTGGATGAAGACGAAGATGAGGTCAAGGCCAAGGCGGACAAGGTGAAGGAACTCCGCGAAAAAGCAGAGAAAACCCTTGGCGAACGAGAAGAAGCGTTGCAAAAAGTTGCCGGTCTCTCAACCGAAGAGGCGAAAAAAGAACTTCTCGAGCAAGTGAAAAAAATACACGAAGAGGACTTGAACGTGCGTCTTTTGAAATTGGAACGTGCCGGTGAAGAAAAATATGAACAACGTGCGCAAGAAATTTTAACCACCGCAATTCACCGTATTGGAAATAATCTTCAATCAGATGTTATCTCAACCACGGTGGCTATCCCAAATGATGAAATTAAAGGGAAAATTATCGGTAAAGAAGGGCGCAATATTCGAGCGTTTGAAAGAGCGGCCGGTGTTGATGTGATTGTGGACGACACACCTGGGGCAATCACCATTTCTTCATTCGACCCGGTACGCCGTCAGGTTGCACGCGTGGCCTTGGAAAACCTCGTTATTGATGGACGCATTCAGCCGGCTAAAATTGAAGAAACGGTAGAAAAAGCACGCGAAGAAATCAATGTCATAATCAAAAAACGCGGTGAAGAGGCGGCATTTGAAGCGCATGTGCACAATCTCGATCCAAAACTGTTGATTGTTCTTGGTCGCCTGCACTTTCGAACCAGTTACGGACAAAATGTTCTCGCTCACTCTGTTGAAATGGCACATGTTGCAGCAATTATCGCGGAGGAAATTGGAGCAAATGTACAAGTTGCACGTGCGGGAGCATTGCTCCACGACATTGGAAAGGCAGTTGATCACGAAGTGACTGGAACGCACGTTGAGATTGGACGTCGGATACTGCAAAAATTCGATGTTGATCCTGAGGTCATTAAGTCCATGGAAGCTCATCACGAAGAATACCCATACTCAAATCCGGAAAGTTACATTGTGCAAGTCGCTGACGCTATCTCAGGAGGACGTCCGGGTGCACGACGAGATTCTGTGGAGAATTACATTAAGCGCCTAGAGGATCTTGAGAAAATTGCTGATGGAAATCCGGGCGTGGAAAAGAGTTATGCCATCGCAGCAGGTCGCGAAGTGCGTGTGTTTGTAAAACCAGACGAAATAACTGATTTGCAAGCTAAAGAACTCGCACGAAACATTGCCTTGCAGATAGAAGACGAAATGAACTATCCTGGTGAGATTAAGATTAATGTCATTCGAGAGAGTCGTTCCATTGAATTTGCTCGATAATCTTGACGTATAACCCAAAAAAAGGTCTTTGTGTAACGCTATTGCGCAAAATAGAGCGCTGTATATAATGTTTTCAGACTTTATTTACAAGTTAATTACATCACTATGAATAAAGCAGCACTTGCAGACAAAGTACACGGAGTACTTGGAGGCACAAAAGCAGACGCAGAACGCGCTGTTGAAGCCGTAATTGAAGGAATCGTTGAAGGACTTAAGTCCGGCGACGAGGTGTCAATCGCGGGATTGGGAATCTTTGAAGCTAAGATGCGAGCCGCTCGCACCGGACGTAACCCACGAACTGGTGAAGCGATTCAAATCCAAGCTATGCGCGTGCCTAAATTCCGAGCAGCCAAGGCCCTTAAGGACGCGGTGAAATAAACTTGCTATCTCTCGATAGTATGGGGAGATCCCGCCCATGTGGCGGGATTTTCTCATACCGCTAGAACCCCACAGCGTAATTCTTACCGTATCTAGTATACGTTCCATTACCACCAATACCATTGCATGTTGTCTGTATGTACGCAATATCCTCTGCGGAAGGGTTTTCTAGTGTTGCTGACAAGGAGTATCTTTGGCCTCCGTCGCATAGGTAAATCATGTATCCTGGATCTTGGATCGGATCTTCTACCCTTCCTGTAGAAATATATCCTCCATTGTACAGTGCTTGTGATACCGACAAGCCGTATGAACCCGTATCCCGGGCAAACCACCCATTCCCACCATTATTGTATCCGGCATTTGCAACCTGATATGTTCCATAGTCACTGTAGTACAGCTCGAGCGCTGTCTGGGCTGATCGTAAGTCGGATTTTCTTTTTGCGTCTCGTGCCTTGCTTCTTGCCGAGCTCATACTCGCTAACACCGTGGAAGACAAGAGTCCGATAATGGCAATGACCACCAATAGTTCAATGAGGGTGAATCCTCGTGTGGCACTGTGCTTCATACCTGATGAGAAGATAGTGGTAATACCCCTATGGGTTGCTCAGCGTCTATCAATTCAGGCGGCGGGTTTTCTATGACGTTTCGCGAGCTGCTGATCATCCACAGGGATATAATAATTGCCAATATCGCTATTCCCAATATCATATAGGTAGCTTGTTGATTATTTTTTGCCAGATTATTTCGTACTAAAAAGTCTGCAAGAAGATGCTGGGTGCTTTGCTTTCGAACTGGCGATTTGTATGTGGGCTCATCAAATTGAACAGTGCTCATATTTTTATTATACCCTGTTGCTCTGTGGGTAGAAACTATTCGTACACACCTTCATCACGTCCTGCTTAAATTATTCGACGATGTTCCGCGCCGTCAGGCGCTTTCAAAACAAGAAGTTGCAAATTGTGCGGGTGGGGAGAATCGAACTCCCGTCCTCTGCTTGGAAGGCAGATATTCTACCACTAAACTACACCCGCAGTAATTCGAATATAGTAACAAAAAGCGACGCGATCTCAAGCAAAATGTTACTATTTCCCCATGCGATTTGTTTTACCTGTAACACTAGGAATGCTTGGAATATTTTGGTACGCGGATTTTAAGGAATCTACTCCGATAATCCCTACAGAAATCGTCGCTGTCGCCACATCTACGACGGAACGATTTGAGGAAATACCAGCACAGGAAGATGTCATAGAAATAGCACCAACTCCTCCACAAGAAGAAGAGCAGGTAGTTATCGAAACCGTTGAAATAGAAACTCCTTTATACAATTACCCTCCAATGCCACTTGATGCGGTAAATGACAATGTATTACCCGCTCTGGTAAGTATACTCTGTGCAAACTCCGCCGGATCTCCCATCGGAGGTGCAACTGGAAGTGGTGTTATCATAGATCCACGCGGTGTCATACTTACCAACGCCCATGTGGCTCAATATGTGCTCTTGGAGAGCCACAAAACGTATCCAGAGTCGTGTGTAGTCCGTATGGGATCCCCTGCAAAATCACTTTATAAGGCAAAAGTGCTCGCTCTGCCCAATTCATGGGTGGAACTCAATGCACAATATATAAAAGATGAAGTTGTTACCGGTACAGGGGAAGATGACTGGGCACTTCTTTTCATAACAACACGTATTGATGGTTCACCATTACCAGTATCGTTCCCGTTTATCTCATTTGATCCACGACAGCGTGCTGCCAACGATAAAAATCCCGTAATCGTAGCAGCGTATCCGGCTGGTTTTCTCGGATTGGCGACACTTCAGCGCAATTTGTGGCCTAGTTCAGCATCCATTGTGATTCGTGAAGTTTTCACTTTCGCTGAATCAACGATTGACGTTCTATCGCTGGGCGGCTCTGTTGTAGCACAAGGAGGAGCTTCCGGAGGAGCTGTGGTAAATCAGTGGAATAAGCTCATAGGAATAGTGGTGACCAGTACATTGGGTGCCACCACCGCCGAACGAGATCTTCGAGCGATAACAATGGCGCATATAGACAATAGTCTCCGCAAGCACAAAGGAATGACACTTCTCCAATTTCTTCAGGAAGGAGATTTTCAAAACAAAGTTGATCTATTTGAAAAATATTCAATTCCCTACTTGTTAGAAATGTATCCGTTCTAGTCGGGACGCCGAGAATCGAACTCGGGCCGCTCGCTCCCAAAGCGAGTACACTACCATTATGCTACGCCCCGTGCGTTTGCCGCGCCATTATTGCACACATCCGTAATTTTCGCCAATCACCACTCCCCTTGTATTCTCAAGGACATTCTTAAGGACATCTTCAAGGACATTATTATAAAGGACATGTAGAAATTAATGTCCTTTATACATTCGTAACGAATATACCCACATATACTCTCTTCGGTGCTGTTTTCACGTGAAAACATGGTAGCATATCCTCATGGCAAAGCGCTCCCATGGCTCTCTCAAAGCATTTCTTATAACCCTCTTTCACAGACGTTCGCGGAAGAGTATTCTTTTTAATCGCATTCTCATCTTCCTCAATATTGCCGTATTCGGAATTTTCGCATTGGAATACCTCTTTCCTGGACATAGTGCAGTGCGCACGCTTGAGCTCATATTCGGTGTGCTCTTCCTAATTGAATACGCCGCGCGGTTATGGATAACCCCACGCAGACTACCGTTTTTGACCGATCCATTCAGTATCATTGATGTACTCGTGATTATCTCCCTATTTGCACCACTGCTTGTAGGAAATCTGGCACTTTTGAGAATACTTCGCTCGCTGAAAGTATTGCGAACATATTACATTCTCCAACTTCTTAAGAAAGAAAGTAAGGCGGTTGCTCAATACAGAGCTACATTGGTAAGTATTTTGAACTTTTTGGTATTTCTCGCCATAATGACTGCCATAGTATTTGTCGCCGAGTCACAATTCAATCCGTATATAAATACCTATTTGGACGCACTGTATTTCACCGTATCGACGCTGACCACAACTGGTTACGGTGATGTAACGGCTACCGGTCCTTGGGGTAAATTGCTATCCGTAGCAGCTATGCTTATAGGTATTACCCTGTTCCTGCAACTCACCAGAACCATCTTTAGAGGGGCGAAAATACACTACACGTGCACCGAGTGTGGCTTAAGTGCACATGATGTTGACTCCACACACTGCAAACATTGCGGACACATCATAAAGCACAAGCACTTCTCATACAATATATAATTTGCTTTCACGTGAAAACAGGTACTGCTGCATCCTACCGCTTCATTATTTTAGAATGCCAGCATTTTCACGTGAAATAGTTTGCTTTGATGGGCAGCAAATTGGCACTTTTGTTTCTTAAGAAACTACTTGTTGGGAAAGTTGGGTATAAATCTGTTGATAAAGGACATTTTTGGGGATAAAGGACATTTTATGTCCTTTACATTTGTCCGTTATGCACATTATCCCCATAGTTATACCCATTTTTTGTCCTTTATACCTCATCTTAAGGACATGAAGCGGTATTTGAGCCCGTATTTTCATAATTTTATCTGTTTCGAATTGTGAGTTTTGTGTACTGTGCGGCTAGGGAGAATCGAACTCCCGACTGATCCTTGGCAAGGACCTGTTATACCACTTAACCATAGCCGCAAGATGTGCTGAGTATATCTGATATTTGTGTGTATGCAATTGACAAGCAAAACAGCCCACATGGGGGCTGCTTTGTAATGTTCATCATTACCGGTTCAAAATCATATCGCCATCAATCATTCCATACTGGCGAAGATAGTTTCGCACCTCTGGTAGGCTACGTGTCAGGGACCTGAGCGTGACAAAACCTTCGATGCTGAAGCTGTACATGGTGCACACATACTGCAACAACTCGACTCGTACGTTGACTTGAAACCGATACCACCCGCCATAGGAGTCCTGATCACTTGACGGTATAAAGATTGAACCCGTGATCCGAAAAACATCCTTTTTTGTTTCAATTGCACGTTGCGGAACGACTTGCAATCCCTTGAAGCGCACTCTGTTTTCGCGCGCCTTACCATCGAGTGCTCGTGCAATTATCTTCTGCATGTTGCGCAAAAACACCTGTGGAGTGATATCTTGCGGCACACGATACTTCCATCCACCTCCCAAAACACGGTAGGTGAGTTTGGGTATGTCGACAATGGAGCTGGGGAGTACCGTCCCTGCAAGAACTCCTCCCACACTCCGCTGCACACACTCGGTAACCATTGGTTGCATTTGAGCATGCGCTGGTTCCAAAAAAAGAACTAGCGCCACGATGCGCAGCCACATGAATCTCATCAGGAACATATCCCTCTCCTTTCCATCCTGTCTATCAGGGTAAGATGTATACCCCTTGAGTGCAAGGTTGTAGTGCACCCGGAGGGATTCGAACCCCCAACCCTCGGTTCCGAAGACCGATGCTCTATCCATTAAGCCACGGGTGCAGATAGGAGCAATCATACGGTAAATTCGCCTCTTGGCAATGGTTATACTACAATTAAGGCATGAAACACGATATTCCATCTGAAGTACTTTCAGCTATCACTCAATTGGAAATGGCCGGATTCGAAGCATATATGGTCGGGGGATGTACCCGTGACCTCTTTCGTGGAACAGTTCCAAAAGATTGGGATATAACCACCAATGCACATCCTGAAAAAATTCAGGAGATATTTCCTGACTCATTCTACGAAAACGACTTTGGTACCGTTGGGGTAAAGACAGAATCTGAGGATAGTACACTTACGGTTATAGAAATAACTCCGTATAGAATTGAGTCGACATACAGTAATGCACGACACCCGGACGAAATAACTTTCAGTGAGCATATCGAAGATGATTTGAAACGTCGAGATTTCACCATGAATGCCATTGCATACAACCCAACCAAAGACATTTTGGTAGACCCCTACAATGGTGAAGAAGCAATACGATTGCAAAGAATATCTGCTGTTGGTAAAGCTGCAGATCGTTTTTCAGAAGACGCACTGCGTATGCTCCGCGCAATTCGTCTAGCGGCGGAACTGAACTTTACGATCGATTCAGAAACAGCTGTCGCCATTGCAGAACATGCATCCTTACTACAGAAAGTATCAAAGGAAAGGATACGGGATGAGCTCATACGCATCGTTGAATCAAAAAATCCGATGCAAGCACTCTTCATTGCCCAAAGACTGGGACTTCTTACACACATCATCCCGGAACTCGAGGAGGGGATAGGATGTACACAAACACAAGCTCATTCATTTGATGTGTTCGAACATCTCATGCGAAGCTTGCAACATGCGGCAGATAAAGAATATTCTTTGGAGGTGCGTCTGGCTGCATTACTGCACGACATCGGTAAACCGGCAAGTAAAAGAATGGACCAGCAAAGAAACGAGCCCACCTTTCATGGACACGAGGTCATCGGAGCAAGAATGACAAAGCGAATCATGAATGATCTCAAGTTCCCAAAAGACACCACGCGGATTGTTGAGCGACTCGTGCGATGGCATATGTTCTTTGCTGACCCTGATCACATTACTCTCAGTGCGGTTCGACGGATGATTCGAAATGTTGGTACCGAGCATATTGAAGAACTCCTTGAGCTTCGAACATGTGATCGTATCGGTACCGGAAGACCGAAAGAACAACCGTTCCGTTTTCGTAAATATAAATCCATGGTTGATGAGGCACTTCGAGATCCCATATCGGTTGCTCTGTTGGAGATAAACGGTGAGAACATTATCAACATACTCAAAGATGGTCCCGGTCCAAAAGTGGGTTGGATTTTGCATGCCCTTCTTGAGGAAGTGCTTGATGATCCGTCCAGAAACACGTCCGAGTATCTTCACCGTCGAGCTACCGAATTATCAAAACTCCCCGTTGCAGAATTGCAGCAATTGGGAGAGCAAGGAAAAGAAAAAGGTGAGCAAGCAGACATGCAAGAAATTGAAGCTCTTCGCAGAAAGCACCACGTTGCCTAAACGCAAAAACCGCCCAAAGGCGGTCTCGATATAAAACTCTATAATTGGGATTTACGTCCTTTTTTTCTGTAAATCTCAAGAATCCTAACGACGGTTTTTGCTGTGTCTTTCGTGCGATGAGGTAAGAAGAGTGCTCCTTACCAGTAAAGTATAACGTTTACATCGCGTTTACTTTTGAGGCGCATGGCCTGATTAAGAGTTGTGTGTGTATGTTGTTTTGTGCAATACACGAATGACACGACAACTAAAAGATCGGAAAAGAACTTTCAAATGAACAGTTTGGCTACCTATTAGTATACCCTTGACACCGCAATAGTCCCGAAACTCTTGGGGATATCTGTGTTCCATGTCCTTAAGAACTTTATGTCCTTAAGAATTCTCAAGGACAAAGTTCGCCGATACAGGGCAGTGATCCGAGCCATATATGTCCGTATGCACCGCCGCATCTTCCAATATCTCCTCAAGATCTTGGCTGGCAAACACATAATCGATTCTCCATCCCACATTTTTCTCTCGCGCACCACTCCAAGGACTCCACCAAGTGTAGAGATGTTCGCTACTATTGACAGCTCTGAGTGTGTCGATAAATCCCTCTTCAATCATATTATCTATACCCGCTCGCTCTTCTGTGGTGTACCCTTTACTTCCTTCATTTTCTTTCGGTCGTGCTAAATCAATAGGCATATGAGCTACATTTAAATCACCGCAAAAAATTACCGGTTTCTTGCTCTGTAGCGTTACACAGTGATCAAGAAAAGCAGGATCCCATTGATTATGTCTGAGCTTCAGTCTTGAAAGGTCATCTTTTGCATTTGGTGTGTATACCGTGACTACAAAAAATTCCGGAAATTCTGCAGTGATGACTCGTCCTTCTCTATTTGGATCTCCATACGAATCACTGTGTAGATTATGTTTGCTCGTTATCTCTTTCGGCAATTCAAATGAAACGCGCAGTGGTTTCTGTTTTGAGTACAAAGCGGTGCCTGCATATCCCTTCTTGATTTTTGATGAATTGAAGTATGCATAGAATCCTGGAACCTCGCGTACCTCGTTCGGCAACTGATCTTCTTGTGCTTTTATTTCCTGTAAACACAGAATGTCCGGCTTTAATGCAAACACATCCTTCCACTTTTCTTTCCGGTGGACTGCGCGCAATCCGTTCACATTCCATGAAACTATTCTCATACGATTATGCTAGCACAAAACGAAAGACGACCGCAGCAAAAACGCTGCGGTCTTTGTTCTTCAGTTATCGCACTGAAGGGCGAGATGGGATCACCTCACTTTCGCTGTGTTCCAGAACATCATGTGGTAGCTCAGCCACCGGGGCCATCCTGGAACGAATCGTTGTTTCCGATTCTTCTGCGACATGCGAACCTCCAAAATTTTAATTTAATGTGACTAATCGAAACCGATCACCAATGCGATCTGAATGCAGCCGCGCCCCTTGCGCGTCGCACGCTTCTTAGTCTATTTTAAGATACTCCTTGAGAAAATATTTTTCAAGGACGTTATGCACCACTTTTGTTATGAAACTTCTGATGAATGTCTTTTAGGTGTTTGTCAGTGACGTGAGTATATACTTGTGTCGTTGCAATATTGGCATGTCCCAAGAGTGCTTGGACACTTCGGATATCTGCGCCGTTTTGCAGAAGATCGGTTGCAAAGCTGTGTCTGACCACATGCGGAGTGACTTTTTTGGTTATACCCGCATACGTTGCGTAGTGTTTCACTATACGCTCAACACTCCGTGACGTAAGTCGTAATTCAGATCCTGCGTTACGTCCCATATTTACAAACAGCGCCTCATCCATGTCTTTACGAGCATCGAGATATTTCCGTATCGCACTTTTTGCATCCTCGGAGAAGAATACCACTCGCACCTTGTCACCTTTTCCACGAATAGACATTTCGTCTTTGGAAAGATCAATATCACTGTTGAGTGAAACCAGCTCTGATACACGAAGGCCGGTGGAGAAGAGGAGTTGTACGATTGCATTATCACGAAGTGCACGAAGTCGTTCGTTCTCGTTTTCACTTTCTTGGTAGACCTTCATAGGGGAAGTGAGTAGACGATTCAATTCTGCTCGAGTAATTAAATCCAGGTCTCTTTGTGGCACTTTTGCCAACTCAATCCTCTCGGGAGACAAACTGGCTATTCCACGCTTGCGTAGAAACTTGAGAAACGCTCTGATAGCGATTAGATAGTAGTTTTGAGTTCGTCTCTTCAGTGTTGTGCCATTACTGGTTGTTTGTCGGTTAAGCCATAGACGAAATTCGCGTACTTTTGTCTCGGTAATATCCTTGGGTGTTTTCACATTCGCCTGTGTGAAGAATCGAATAAGGTACCGGTCGTAATTTTCCACCGTCTTTACCGCACGACCACGTTCAATTTCTATATACTCGAGAAATTCTTGTTTGTATGCCTCAAGAGAGGAATGCATATACGCATATGGTAGCATGTATGTCGCACAACGAAATCGCATCCACTGCGCTTGCCAAAATACCTAAACCGTGCTATATTTTCATTGCGTCCGGGTGTATGCCGGACATATTTACATCATGCTTACAAAACGACAAAAAACTAATGCGCTAAAGAAGACGCAACGGCATGACGGTGACACCGGTTCACCTGAAGCACAAGTTGCTATTTTGAGCAAAAGGATTGATGAACTTTCTTCTCATTTGAAGAAGAATCATAAGGACAATCACTCTCGTCGCGGATTGCTTCATATGGTTGCAAATCGTCGCAAGCACTTGAAGTACTTGGAAGGAAAAGACTCCAAGGCGTATGGGAAGCTCATTAAGTCTCTCGGCCTCAAGAAGTAATCGAAAGGGCGTGTCGGAGGACACGTTTTTTCGTTTTACGGTATGATGCGGATATGGTCGAATTTTTATACGAACAAATACATATACTATGACTGTTATCAAACATGGCAATCAACGAGTCGGTGTTTTTATCGATACACAGAACCTCTACCACAGCGCAAAAAATATCTACAAAGCAAAGGTAAACTTTGGGAATGTGTTGAAAGAGGCCGTGGGTAACCGACAACTCGTGCGAGCACGAGCGTATGTGGTGACCACAGAATCTGGAGAAGAACAGGGCTTTTTCGAAGCAATGCAAAAGCTTGGTATTGAAATCAAAACAAAGGATCTGCAAATATTCTTTGGTGGTGCAAAAAAAGCAGACTGGGATGTGGGAATGGCGATTGATGCTGTGACCATGGCTCCAAAACTTGATGCAGTGATACTTGCAACCGGTGATGGAGACTTCATTCCGCTTGTTGAGTATCTGCAACTCCACGAGGGATGTCAGGTAGAAGTAATTTCATTTGGGAAATCTTCATCTTCAAAACTTCGGGAAGTGTGTGATGACTTTACCGACATGGATGAAGATCCGAAAAAGTACCTCATCTCATACAAAGGTTGGAAACTGCCCAAAATACATGGCTAAACAAAACGGACAGCTCGCACTGTCCGTTTTGTTTTGGTACAGTGACCTTAGTTATTCAATAATTGTGGTGTCGAGATACCCAGTGATACACATCGTGTAGTGCTGCAATCTCTACATCACCAAAAGTGTATATGGAAAAAAAAGAATATTCGATTGAGGTAGGGGGAAAGACTCTCACTGCTCAGTTTACTAATCTTGCCGATCAAGCAAGTGGATCGGTAATCCTCCGTTACGGTAACACTGCGGTTATGACCACTGCGGTTATGGGACACGAACGGGAAGGTATGGGATATTTCCCATTATCAGTGGAGTTTGAGGAGAAGTTCTACGCAGCAGGAGCCATTCTTGGAAGTCGTTTCCAAAGACGTGAAGGACGTCCTTCCGAAGAAGCCGTCTTAAGTGCTCGAGTAGTGGACCGCACCATTCGTCCTTTATTTGATCATTCACTCCGTCGCGATGTCCAAGTCATCGTCACCGTACTTGCCATTGACGAAGAAGATCCCGACGTTCTCGGGGTACTGGGAGCATCCTTAGCGCTCGGAACATCCGACATTCCTTGGGAGGGACCGGTGAGTGCTGTACGCATTGGTCAAGTTAACGGAGATGCTTCTTTAATCATCAATCCAAATTATAGTCAGCGCACGGACGAACTTGAAAAACTCGATCTACTTGCATGCGGAAAGGATGGGAACATCAATATGATTGAAGTGGGAGCAAAAGAAGTTGATGAAGCAGAATTGACCAAAGGACTGGAAGCCGCTGTTGCTATTCATAACGACTTGCAGGCGTGGCAGCAGTCAATTATTGATGCAATCGGAAAGGAAAAACAAATAATCGCAACACGGGATGCGAGCGCTGTGGCACAAACACTCTTTGAGAAGCACATCGCACCTAAAATGAGCGAATATGTGTTCGGGGAGAAGGGTGCTTATACACTGAAAGACGAGTGGATGCATCTGGTAAAGGAACACGTGCCGGAAGAAGTGTCTGATGCAGATGATTACTTTGAAGAAAAAGTGGATGAGCTGGTACACACTGAAGCCCTTATGCACGGACGACGACAAGATGGACGTGCAATGGATGAGATTCGCGATATATACGCGCAAGCCGGAGGCGTTTCTGATCTTTTACATGGATCGGGTATATTCTATCGCGGGGGGACGCACGTATTCTCAGCTCTGACTTTGGGAGGACCTGAAGATGCACAACTTATTGACACCATTGAATCGCAAGACGGGCGAAAGAGATACATGCATCACTACAACTTCCCGCCATTTTCGGTTGGAGAGACGGGAAGAGTGGGAGGATTCAACCGCCGCATGATTGGACACGGCGCACTTGCAGAAAAAGCACTACTTCCCGTACTGCCGAGCAAAGAGGAGTTTCCATATACCATTCGGATTGTATCGGAAACCATGGCGAGTAACGGATCTAGTTCGCAGGCGAGTGTCTGTGGATCAACCTTGGCCCTTATGGACGCAGGTGTGCCCATCAAAAGACCGGTCGCAGGTATCGCCATGGGTATGATGAGTAATGATAAAGGTGATTATAAAATACTCACTGATATCCAAGGACCCGAAGACCACTTCGGAGATATGGACTTTAAAGTAGCGGGAACCGTTCAGGGTGTTACCGCAGTACAGATGGATGTGAAAGTGTCCGGAGTGTCGATAGCGATACTTACCGAGGCCTTCAAACACGCAAAAACGGCACGACTCCACATCCTTGACGTAATGCATGAAGCAATCGCGGCACCTCGTGCTGACATTAACCCACGCGCTCCGAAAATAATTTCTCTCACCATCGCAGAAGATCAAATTGGTCTGGTAATTGGCCCTGGCGGCAAAACAATCAATGGCATTAAGGATTCAACAGGTGTTACTGAGATATCTATTGAGGACGATGGAGTGGTGTTCGTCACCGGACAAAACGGAACCGCCGAGAAAGCCGTTGAGATTATCAAAGAACTCACACATGAATACGTTGTGGGAGAAAAGTTTGAAGGAAAAGTTACACGAATTATGGACTTTGGCGCATTCGTTGAGATAGGGACGAATACCGAGGGTCTCGTGCATATTTCAGAACTCGCTCCTTTTCGTGTTAATAAGGTGACCGATGTGGTATCAGAAGGTGAGCTCATCCCTGTTATAATCAAGGAGATAGACGAGAAGAAGCGAATCAATCTTTCTATCAAAAATATTGATCCTACATTTGCGGCAAAGAAAGGTGTTGAACCCGCCGCAGTAAGCACAAACCATGCCCGAGAACCAAAACACAAACGAACCTCAAACTAAAAAGGAGAAAGTCTCCAAAATAGTAACTGGTGCTTTACAAAAAGCGCTCGTGCGCACATTTCGATCTGACATTGTAAAGTATTCTGGTGAAAACAACCCTGAGGAACTTAAAAAACTACTACCTACAGAAAACGGTACTGCTCCGATAAAAAAGCAACCCCCACAAAAATACCAAGAAGAGAACGAAGCAGTCGTACATACCCTCAAAGACGATGTGCAAGATCTCGTTCGTAACAAAAAGATGTCGATGGTGCGCATGGCTGCACTGGAGAGCGAAAAAAGAAACATAGAAGCGTCGGTTAAAAAAAGAAATCCTTGGAAAATTACCATGTTTGCTTCTCTGACGGTGCTCTTTATTATAACCGGAGCTGTTGTGATTGCGGGCGGGTATTATGCATACCTGCTCAATACGAGCACGGAGACAACCACAACATTTGAATCCAATATATTGTTTGCGGAAGACTTGCAACGAATAGACGTAAGCGAAAGAAGTGGTCGATCGATTCTCACTACCCTTTCTCTAGCAGTAGATCGTCGTCCTGCAGCTTTGGGAACCATTACTGAGCTCTATGTATCATATGTTACCGCAGATGAACCGGTACGTCTGACCGCGATGGAATTTCTCTCACGTGCTACAAGCAACACACCCCCCACGTTCATGCAGACACTCGACCCTGATTACATGATTGGTATGTATACCACCGATGATGGAAATATGCCGTTTGTAGTACTGAAAACCAACTCCTATAGCTATGCATTTACCGGCATGCTTGACTGGGAGAGAAGCATTGTTCAAGACCTGTCTCCCCTTATGTCCCGAGTCGCGCTTCCAACAACAGAGCAATTCGAAGACACCGTTGTACAAAATCTTGATGTGCGAGTTTTGGGAGGAATGAGAAACCCAAAAATGCTCTACTCGTTCATAAATAGATCAACTATAGTCATCACAACCGATGTACGAACCCTCCTTGAGGTGGCAAACAGGGTTCGTATTCAGAGATAAATTTGAGTATATTGCAAGTCTAAAATAGTGTATAGTGTGTATATCATGGTAGATAAACGAACTCTAGAAAGTTTGAAAAATCAACTCGAGCAAGAACTGGCTGTGCTTGAGATTGAACTCACTGATATAGGTAAGGCCGATACTCTCAATCCAGAAAACTGGCACGGAACATCGGGATCGGTTGAAACCGGAACCGCCGACCCGCAAATTCTCGCCGATCGGTTTGAAGAAAAGTCAACCAATGAAGGTATTGTGACTGAATTGGAGAAGCGCTACAACAACGTAAAAGAAGCGTTGGAACGTATGCAGAAGGGGACATACGGCATCTGCTCTGAAGGCGGAGAGACTATCCCTATTGAGCGACTTAAGGCAAACCCGGCAGCTGATAAATGCATTGACCACGCAGATTAAACAAGATCTCCGATACACCTGTCGGGGTTTTTGTTCTATACTGACAATAGTACAAAGTGAGGAGATAGTGATGGGAATTCACCCTGACTTACGTGATGCTCTTGCATCGGTGGAAGACGAATTCTTCTGCACGTTGGACGTTGCATTTGTATTACGTGTCGTGAACACCGTGTATGCAATGCGGTGCGAGGAGAAAGGAGTAGCGTTTCGTGCACTCTTTGATAAAGCACTCATCCGATGCGGAGGATCTGTCGAGGAACATCGTTTGTACATCTTGGCAGTTGCTCGCTATTTTAACAAGCGCGCAGTTGCCGCCAAAAAGAGAAGAAAAGCAACGCTTGGCAAAACAGATGTATTCCCTCGAGTGCGACACCGACCAACGGCCACGAAGGTATCGATTGAAGTCTTTCCTGATGTACTGATTGCATTTTATGCACACCAGAAGAACGGAATGCTATCGTGGAATGATGTTCATTTTGGTGATCTGCACCCGGCAATCACTCAAGGAGAGGTGTACAGTGCTCATAAAATGGCACTGGCGACGATGAACTCTCGACGAAAAAACCAAAAGGCGCCGACGACATAGTTACCGGTCGGCGCCTTTTCCCTAGTTTTCTTCATCGACAGTACGGATGCTATTTCGCACCTCGTCTATAAAACGTGTGCCTTCATCCGTCAAAATGACCCATAGCAAGATTGCCTGAGCACCCCTTTTGGTATGTCCATCGAACTGTTCTTGTTGCATCTCTCCGGTCATCAAACACATGGCGCGATGCAAGGGGACATCAGGGTCTTCCGACAGATTCATTTGCTTCCACGCTTCCAAAATCAAGTCGCGCTTCGCAAATGCTCCATTTTTCTCAACCACACCCCTTCCGTTTGTCGCCCACGAAACTTTCTTCTGCATGAGACCCTCCATTTCCTGCGATGTATCGAATCATGAAACAGTATCAAAATCAAGAAAGCCGCTTTATTAAGCGGCTTCTGTTAGAATGGATTCTTTGCCCCACGTACTTCAAAGTGGACGTGTGGTCCCGTGGAACGTCCCGTGGAACCCATGTATGCAATCACCTGTCCTTGCACTACTTGCTGGCCACTGAAGACAATGTTTTTTACATTGTGGGAATAGAGCGTCTGAGTACCGTTTTCGTGTTCAATAACGATATACTTGCCATATCCTCCGTTCCAACCGGAATTTTTTGAGATTATCACCTTTCCTGATGCAGCAGCCATAATTGGTGTTCCGGTCGGTGCACCTATATCTACCGCGTTATATCCATGAATTCCTTGTGTTCGCGTACCAGAGGCAACAGGATTGAGATAGTATCCACTGTATGAAGGACCGCCCGTCCCGCGAACACCTGTTGTCGATTGAGTATATCGACTCTTGGCGACAGCGGCTGAAGCTTTAGGGGCAGCCATTTCACCATCGGGGATAATCACCTCCGTTCCCGCCGCTAGATACTCATCCGCCGAGTACCCATTGTATGCTATCGCCTCGTCAATATCTCCTCCGTGTTTTTCGATAATATCGCGAAGTGTTCCACCCGTCTTTACCGTGTATCTAATTCCCGTTACCGGTAGAATAACGAGTTCTTGCCCCGGTTGAATAGATTCACTTCTGGAAATATCATTACCCCAACGAATGGTATTTATCGATACGTCAAACATCTCGGCGATGTCTCCAAGCGTATCTCCGGGACGCACAATATAGATGCTGATTTGTCCGTTAGTCTTGTACGAAGTGTCATCTGCAACATCTGCCATAGATCCTGTTGGTCCCGACGCCGGAAGTAGTGCAGAGTCATTGACAATCGTTATCTCACCACCTCCCTTTGATGGATTTGGGTCCACATTTTGTGCTGCAGTTGGCAGGGGAATGGTTTGTGAGTTATAGGTTGTTTTGGTGGTATATTCAAGTGTTGCGGTGAGGGATTCAAAGAGAGCACTGAAGACACCTGCATGCGCTCCGCTTGGAATACCTATGGATACCAAGATAAATGCTGATACGACGCTACGCCATATTGCGATTGGTATATGTGTCATCTGATTCTTTACGTTAGTACGTAAACTACCATCAGAGTCCTGATCTGTTGATATAATAAGCCTCAATAGTGATTGCGATTGCTCGCAAAAGGGATCGCTTCCATAACACACCTTTCCCTTCCATACACTCTACCCACTGCACACAGCTGCGCAATAGTTCGTGAATAATACGGGTGGATAGATAATATGTCAAGCATTTTTCTTAGATTCTTACCCTCGTGGTATAGTGCGCCACATGGAACTCAATGAGCGTCAAAGACAAGCTGTTGCACATGATGAGGGGCCACTGATGATTCTTGCGGGAGCGGGTTCTGGAAAAACCCATGTCATCACTCAGAGAATGGTCGCGCTCATTAAAAAAGGAGTTGCTCCAGAGAACATTCTTGCCGTCACCTTCACGAACAAAGCGGCGAAGGAGATGCGTGAAAGGGTGCAAGCAATACTTGCGGCAGATTACGAGATACACACTTCGCCGTATGTGGCGACATTTCATTCTTTGGGAGTATCGTTACTTCGTGAACATGCGCACAACCTAGGTATAACGAAACATTTTTCAATCTTTGACCGCACCGACAGCATTCGTGTGGTGAAAGCGGTACTTGCACAACTTAATCTTGACCCGAAACAGTTTGAGCCCCGCATCATCATTAGTACACTCTCACGATACAAAGCAGATGGTATTACTGCCAGCACTTTTCGCACAAATATTGCAGACACTTGGAAGCATACTCTTGGAAGCATATGGGCTGCATATGAAGCACAGCTCGTAAAAGAAGGTGCTCTCGATTTTGATGATTTACTACTCCGTACATACACGCTCCTTCGTGATAACGAGGATGTGAGAAAGAAATTGCAGCAACGGTGGTCACATATCCACATTGATGAGTATCAAGACACCAATAAGGTTCAATTCGCGATCACGCAACTCCTCACCAACAAGAACAATAACATTTGTGTCGTGGGTGATATTGATCAAAATATATACTCATGGCGAGGGGCTAACCTCACCAATCTTCTCTCCTTTGAAGAGGAATTCCCTGGGACCACTCTTATTGTGCTGGAACAAAACTATCGCTCAACTCAAAATATACTCGAAGCTGCTAATCGTATTATCGAGAAAAACGTAAGGAGAAAAGAAAAGAAGCTTTTCACTACCAATCAAGAAGGAGAACTCCTCAGTGTATACAACGCCTGTAGCGAAGATGATGAAGCACGTTTTGTGGTCGAGAAAGCACAAGAATGTATTGATAGTGGGGTGTCTCCTCGTGAGATTGCCGTGCTCTACCGTGCAAACTTCCAATCCCGCGCACTTGAGCAAGCGTTTATGTACGCAAACGTTCCCTACCAGGTACTCGGTACTCGCTTCTTTGACCGAAAGGAGGTTAAAGATGTATTGAGTTATATAAGAGCGGCGCTGAACCCTCAATCAATGGGAGATATCGCTCGTATTGTGAGCACCCCTCCTCGTGGTATTGGGAAAGTAACACTTGCAAAAATGTTTGAGGGGAAAGAAGAAGAGCTCAGTGCAGCAGCACAGCAGAAAGTTGCAGATTTTAAACGTATACTCTCCAGTATTCAGAACGTTGCACTGATAGAACGACCATCGGAGACGATTAGATTTGCGGTACAAAGAAGTGGGTTGGAAACTGCACTCAAAGGAGGGACCGAAGAAGATCATGAGCGTCTTGAGAACATCAAAGAACTTGCTACGTTGGCCTCAAAATATGACGCCTTACCGGGAGAAGAAGGTATCGAGAAACTCCTAGAAGATGCCGCACTCGCTACCGACCAAGATTCTCTCAGCACCGATTATAATGCGGTGAAACTCATGACGGTCCACGCATCAAAAGGACTTGAATTTGATTACGTTTTTCTAGTAGGTCTTGAAGAAGGTCTGTTCCCCCATGAAAAAATGGATGAGAATACTGACGACGAGGAAGAACGACGTCTTTTTTACGTGGCACTCACTCGAGCAAGAAAAAAAGTGTTTCTCACCCACGCTGTCGTGCGCACTATATATGGCACACAAACGATTCAAACTGCATCTCAATTCATCGAAGATATCGGTGAAGACTACCTAGAAGTCATCGATGAACATATTCCCCCTCACGAAAGGAAGGTAGATTTGATAGACTTCTAGTATGGAGGTAGAAAAAGGAATCTACAGACACGCAAAAGGAGGTACATACACTGTGCTTGGTGTTGGGTATCACAGTGAATCACTGGAGAAGCTGGTAGTGTACCAATCTCTCAATAACCATGGAGATTTTCCAAAAGGAACACTATGGGTGCGTCCGCTAGCATTATTTCTGGGAAAGAATGCTCATGGCCAACCTCGGTTTACCAAGATATGAGAGCCAAAAAACATCTAGGACAACATTTTCTCACCTCAAGAGCAGCTATAGCTACCATGATACGTGCTGCTGACATTGCCGAAGGCGACACTATTCTTGAAATCGGGCCCGGAAAGGGAGTGCTTACCGAGGCAATCCTTGCCACCGGAGCATCGGTGATTGCGGTGGAAACAGACCAAGACATGGTAGATGCGCTTACTGAAACTTTTCATACTGAGATTGAAACTACACAGCTTACCCTGATTGCAGGTGATATTTTAGACACACCTGTTCATGATTTTTTGCCTCATACATACAAAATAGTGGCCAATATTCCGTACTATATAACTGGAGTGTTGATAAAAACGTTTCTCGCTTCAAAACATCAACCAAAGAGCATGACTGTGCTGGTACAAAAAGAGGTTGCTGAACGTATTGCAAAAGATCCCAAGGAAACCATTTTGAGTCTTTCGGTGAAAATATACGGACATCCTCGATATGTGAGCACCGTGCCGGCACGATATTTCAATCCCACACCACAGGTTGATTCAGCAATACTGCACATCGGAGGTATTTCCAAGCAAAACCTTGGAACGATTTCTCAAGAGCGCTTTTTTAAAGTCGTGAAAGCTGGTTTCTCAAGCAAGAGAAAGAAACTGGTGAACAATCTATCTCCATTTGGAGGAAAGGAGCATATATTAAAGAGTATGTTGGCAGTAGGATTGAGTGAGAATGCACGAGCCGAAGAGGTCTCTTTGCATACATGGATTGCATTGGTTGCAATCTTGTAACTTATCGACTGGTGCCGACCATGGTCATGATGATTCCCGGTAACACAATCACGGGATAGGGAGATACTACACAAAAATAGGGTGGTCCTGCCAAACCAAGACCGTACTGACCTGGTCTTGATGGGGGTCCATAGTCATATGTCTTGGTCGAAGCGGTCCAGATAAAGACCCCGGGTCGCGGAGGCCCTACAACGGTCCAAATAACACCTTCGTTCCAGCATGGTATGACTGTCTGAAACGGCCCTCCCCAAGAAAGTGCCGTTGCTTTTGTAAGGGTGATAATCGCTCCTGCAGCAATAAATATGATTACGATTCCAACTATCAGCGATCGCTTCATTCAAACACTATACCACGCAACAGTGTATGAATACGGTATACTATGCACATGAAGCGATCTGTTTTATTTATCTCTCTTGCGGTAATCCTCTTCCTTATCGCCAGTGCAGTGGCGATGGTATTTAGTCCGTCAGCACCACGTGAAGGTACTCGGTCTTCGTTTTCAGTTCCTTACACTCCATACGTATCACCGAACATTCAAAAAATAAATGAATCATCGCCCTCCTCACCACCTTTTGTTTTCTCTACACAAACCCCATCGGGAGAGATTATAACGACCCCGCAACGCACTGCAGAAACAACCATTGACAATAATGATATACGAGATCTTTTTTACCAACTTATCGGAGGCGCCCAAACACCAAAAAACAATCCTTTCACTCCATTTACTCCCGAGATCTTATCAATTAATGAATATTCGAATGAGTTTTCTCAAAATATTCGTGAAGAAACCAACCAAACACCGCTACAGCGGGAATTACATGCGTATGGAAATAGTGTAGGTGAAGCCGTTTCTGCACTTGAAATACAGCATGCTGCACAAATTCAGACATTGGATGTATTTTTTAAGGAAGGGAGTAACAAAGAGGCAGTGGTAGCGCTTGCGCAAGATTATCAGACACTCGCTCAAACACTTACGGATATTGCGGCGCCAGATTCGGTTACTGCAGTGCACTCCTATTTAATAGAAGGTTACGCACTGGTGGGGGAACGTTTACTGGCTCTTACCGAAATCTCTGATTCGGAATTGCTCGACGCACTGCTGTTGTACAACAAAGCTTCCGAACAGGTTGCGGAACAACTTATTGGCATCAATGCGGTTATGAGCGCCTATGAGGTGACATTTGCTCCCTCCGAACCCGGTGCGGCTTTTATGTTCTCCCCACGGGGCTTATAGTGTCCCCACAATACGCACACCATATGGCTTATATATTGATATACTAACTACGTGGCTATTGATTTTTACAAAAACGGCAGTGTGAAAGCGGCCATCATATTCAGCATAGCTCTTCTCGCCTTTGCGGTTTGGAGAAGTCCGTTACTGCAACCGTCAAAAAGCGATTATGCGCGCACAAATGGTGCAGCAACGGAGAATCTTTTGGAAACAAAAGAATACGCTCTTGACTCTGATGGTGACGGTATTCGCGATTGGGAAGAGACGCTGCAGGGAACAGACCCACTTCGTGCCAATACGAATTCCTCAGTAGAAAAAGAGAACGTCGTTCCTATCACGCAAGCCGATGCGCTCTCACAAGATATTATCGGTACCTATGTACAAGCAAAGACTCGTGGTTCATATAATCCTGATGCGTTCGCATTTGTGATAGCGGAAGCAACAGAGGATCAATTTGGAGTCGAAAGAAAGGGAACACTCACCGTACAGGACCTCCGCAGAGATGCGGTATCTCTTGAAGTATACCGGGGTGCGTTTGCACAAGCGTTGAGTCCGATATCTGAAATAGAAGAATATGAACTCACTACATATGGACGCGCTATTGAAACCGGTGCTACGGAGGATTTCATCACGCTCGCAAACGCATCAGTGATATACAAGGAAGTGGCGAATAACTTGCTCGCCGTCACCGTGCCTTACGGAGCAGCTGAAGCTCATGTTTCGGTTATAAATAGTTTTTTGGTATTTGCTGACATTTTAAGCACCATGAGCCAAGGAGCAGAAGACCCGATTGTGAACATGGTAGCTGCTCGTGATTTTTTTGAAGGGGAGGATGGCATTAAAGACGCCTATAATCAACTTGATATTTATTTTATTCTTAACAACACAACCCTATGATTCGCCTATCACACATAACCTTGGTTGCGGCACTTGTCTTTCTTACCGTGACTCCCGCTCACGCACAAAGTGATGTGGCGACAAGCACTGAACGTACGGCAACCACCACAAAACCAGCTCTTCGTAATGGTGCATTTGGCTGTGGCGCAGCACAATACAGTCCGGTTGGGGCACAAGGACCCAAGGGAACATACGTGCCGGCGTTTGATGACGCGGTCTTTGACCAACAGAAAATCTTGACCTATAAAGAATGTGTACTCGATGGCATCGCTTCTGCATCGAGAGAAACTTTAATATCCGTAATGATTAAGAATGTTGTAGATTTTGTAAACAGTGGCACCGACGGAACCAGTGCATATGTTCAAAATATACCACAGAGAGAACTGGAGATAGCCGACCCGATCGTGGAGGAGTACCTCCTGACAGCCACTGAGAATATTCCCGAAGCATACCGACGTGATATACAAACCATTTTGGCTCGCAACTATGCCCAGCGAACACGAACTCCTCAAAATGCCTTGGTGTGTGATGTGGATCCGGCAAAGCTTGAAGCGATGAGAAACGGAGATTTTATATCGGCAGGCGGATGGGAATCGTTTACACGTATCAATGATAATTTGGCATGTACTCCCTTGGGGTCATACGCGATTGCTCAAAACCAGCTGCAAAATAGGATACAGACCGCTTTACGTAACGACGAAATTCAGTTAAATAGAAATAATGGTTTTAGATCCATAGTTCGCCAAGAATCCATTGATATCGGTGGAGGAAACATTGTCACTCGCGATGTAGTGATAACGCCTGGATACATTATCTCCGAGCTTCTCAAGCAAGTAATTGGTTCAGGAATACGACAGGCAGAGAACGCTGATGAATTTGACGAAATCATCTCAAGTACTATGGCAAACATCGGTACTCGCATGCTTACCGACCTAAATGGACTAGCTGGTTTGTCCCAAAACATAAATGGAGAGCCCTCATATCTCTCACAGTTGGTAACTGATTCCGCAAGACGTGCTCGCGGAAAAATAATTGGAGCTGCTACTGCCATTATTGAAAATGCTATTTATACGGAACGAGAATTTGTTACCGCTCGCCGCGACGGGGTAGGAACACTTTCAAAAGCGGAAGTGCAACTCGAAACGTGGGAGCTTGCATGTTGGGATGGTATGGCTGATGAAGCTCAAAAATTTGTCGTTGAGAAGGTAAAGCAGCGGGTATGCCCCAACAGTACCGGTACATCAACAATTCCTTGCAACGCACCTATCGAAACCACAAAGAAGTATGATTCAAACGTTATAGTCTTACGGTCAGTATATCCCAGCAGTATTATCGTTCGCGGATACGTGGAAAACGTAAATGCATCTGTCTCTGTCACCGCTTCAGCAAACGCATCGTCAACTGATCCCGTCACCGCCTCACTACAGGGCACCACCTGGAGAACACAACCGATTGCACTTACTAACTTGCCTGATGGAGAAATAACCGTAACTGCGATCGAAAAAGGGAATAGCGATGGACAAACTAGAACAATGGAAGAAACCTTGCAAAAATCTACCGACTCAACGGGAGTTGTTACGCTGAACATACCAACAACACTTCCAAATATAACGGTTACTGCATCTTCTCAGTATGTGCGTTTTTCTGAGACAATCGCCGCTGACACCACACGCTCGCGAACCATTATTGATGCGCGTATCACCCCGCTACTTTTCAATGCACAAGCGCAGGTGTTGGCGGGAGAAGCTGCGCTTATCGCTCTGCTGGAACTGCGAGATCGTATTAATGAAGCAACAACTGCAGATGGACAAAAGAAGGCACTTGAACGACTGGATGTCTTGATTGCAAACGGGCAAATTCATACCGACGCAGACGTACGGAACATACAGGATACAAACAGAGAAACGGAAGGATCCATGCAACAACTACTAGAGGACACTCGAACTAGTTGGGAAACGGGGTGGTGTCTCCCAGGTAATTGGGTTGATTACGCTTTGTAGAAAAATATGTTGAAACTGCGAAAAATACTTTCGCGCGGTATTCCGATCCTTCTTCCGGCGGTTTTTTCTGCATTGGTGATACTTTTATCTCCGTTGAGTATTGAATCCGGGATGGGAATTGCTTACGCTGCTGGACATAGCAATTGGTTTTGGAACGGAGTAACGGAATTCTTGCTCTACATACCCGCCATTTTCGTGCAAATTGCTAATTTGATTATGGCTTTTGGGGGTCTTGTTTTTGATGGCGCCCTTCGTTACACCGTAGTTGAATTCTCCAGCACCTTTGCTTTTTTTGAAGAGGGCATCAATGCGGCATGGAGTGGCTTTAGAGATATAGCAAACATTGTGATGATTTCAATGTTTGTATTTGTTGCATTTAACGTCATTCTAAATATAAAGACATACGGAACAAAGAAGTTCGTGGCGACCATACTGATTGTTTCCGTTTTGATTAATTTCAGTCTCTTTTTCACCAAAGCAGCATTGGATGTTTCCAACATTCTCGCCATACAATTTTATAATGCAATCAGTATTGAATCTCCATCCGGCAGCCAAGGTATCTCAACAGCTTTTATGCAAGCGACCGGGCTTGCGGGGGGATTTATTAAGGGCGCGCACGCAACATTGAGTGAGATGTCCGAAAATGGAGCTTCAGTCGGAGACATCATTATGTATGTCATAATAGTGTTCTTCTTTGCAGGCGCTTTTGCCGCTGTTATGGCATATGGTGCGATACTCTTAATAACCAGGATGGTTGTTTTTATAGTGCTCATGCTCACCTCCTCTCTGGCATTTGTGGCAATGATGACTCCAGGACTTGAGGAGTGGTGGAGAAAGTGGAAAAACGCCCTGATAAAGAACGTTATTTTCGCTCCACTCTTTATGATCATGCTCTGGGCCACGGTGAGTATTATCCAAAACCAAGGGGAACGAGAACCGCTTAATCTTGGTAAGATAATTGCAACGGACGGTGCTATTGAAGGTATTTTGACAACCATTATGGTTCTCGGACTCTTTTATGCTTCCACAATAGTAGCGAGTAACCTATCAATACTGGGAGCTGGATTTGCAAAGAATAATGCAATGAGGGTATTGGCAGCCAGTCTCACGGCACCGGGGTTTGCAGTGAATTCTCTCTTCCGACTCACAGGAAGAAATCCTGCCGAAGCTTTACGGGAGCAGGCGCGGAGAGGGGCTGACAGAATGCGTACTGCTGGGCAATTCCTTGGAGCAGGGCAAAAAGTGGATGCGTACTTGCAAAATTTAAGTGAGAGTAGTATGCGACTAGCAGATTCAACGGCGGCACAAAAGTTGCGAGAAAAAACTGGTGTACGTTTGGGATTTGAATCCCCCACACTTGAAGCTCTTGCCGATTATGAAGCGGCGCGGATTAAATCCGGAGGAAGTACACGGGTTGATAAACAACTGCAATCAATTACAGACGAATTGCGTAATGCCGCAAGTGAACAACCTGGATCATCAGAATCTATACGACAGGCAGCAGAGAGTGATCCCGCCACAGTTGTGGTTCAACGTGATGGGGAGGTAGAGTCTACTGCGTACACCGAAATGGCTGAGCGAGGACAACCTGGTGTGGATGAGCAAATACAACTCGCTGAACAAGATCGCAGAATAGAGACGGCCCGAGAGAGTACGCGACAAGAACCTCCGTTACGAGATATACCAACCGCTGATCCTGCTGCGGCAAGCGATACTGCCAGTCGCATTCGCAGCGTACTTGAACTACGAGATAGTATCAGCGCAAAGGAGAAGGAATTTAAAACGGAAAAGGAGTTTGGTAGCAAAGCTCGCGCGAGAAGCATACGAGAAGAAATTCGAGCGCTCGAAGAATTACGGGATGCAGCAGTTGATGCTACGTATGCGAGCGGAAGAGTTTCTCCGAGACGTAAAGCTTTTGCAGAACGCATTAAAAATCAACTTAAAGAATAGGTATGGATTCACAAAACAAAAATCTGGATGCGTTGATAGATGAGCGTGTTGCTCGTCTCCCTGAATCGGTGATCGATGCGATTGAGAGTATTGGTATTGAAGAACGTCTTCAGCGTATCTCAAAAAATCACAACCTACACCTCGATAAATGGGCAATTTTGGAAGGCGAGATTATGCTTACCTTACTCGGAATCACCGACCCTGATGATTTGACTGAACAGATTGCAAAAAAAGTGGGTGTTGAAATGACTCAAGCTCAATTATTGGTGAATGATATTGCCGAGGCGGTGTTTACACCGATACGAGAGAAGATGCAATCAAATACCGCGTCCGAAAAATCTACTCAACCGGCGTCAAAAAGTGCCCCATCGGATACGACCGCGTATAGAGCGGGGGAGAATAGTATGCACAGAAAAGACGTGGGTGAAGATCCGTACCGAGAGTCTATAGAATAGTGCTAGTATACAATGAGCATATGCAATACCAAGTTCCACAATTTACTGATGTTGAAGATAAAATATTTGGCCCACTTACCCTCAAACAATTTGTATATATTGCAGGAGGAGTAGGTTTAAGCTTTTTGCTCTGGAGAGCACTTCCCTTATTCGCAGCCGCCCCCCTTATCCTGGGCGTTTTGGGTATTTCTGGGTCTTTAGCATTTATAAAAATAAATAACAAACCATTTATTGCCATAGCAGAAGCAGCATTTATGTACTTTATCAGCAGTAAGCTGTATCTCTGGAATACCACGCGTAAGGAAAAGCAAAAAGAAGATGTTGTTGTTGAAAAATCCGGTCTTTCTCCTGACAATATTCCCAGTCTTTCTGATAATAAACTCACTAACTTGGCATGGAGTCTCGATATTAACGAGCGTCTCCATACAGATCGAGAACGTGAGGTACAATAGTACTATGCCGCAATCAAAAACCTCGGCACAATCTTCTCAACATTTTGTACCCGTCAAAGAAGTGCGCGACGGGGTGATAATTTTGCGCGACGGAGGATTGCGGGCGGTATTAATGGCCTCATCTATCAACTTCGCACTTAAAAGTGAAGATGAGCAAAATGCTTTCATTATGCAATTCCAAAATTTCTTTAATTCACTGGACTTTTCAGTGCAGATTCACATTGAATCTCGAGAACTGGATATCCGTCCGTACATTGAAACGCTTGAGATTGAATACAAAAAAACCATGGATGATTTGATGCGCATTCAGATTAGAGAATACATCGAATTTATCAAAAACTTCGTCGAGGGAGCAAACATCATGACAAAACACTTTTTTGTGGTAGTACCCTATACCCCAAGTGCAATTAACGTAAAGAAGAGTATTTCGGACAATCTCCCATGGAACAGACGTGGGGTAAAGAAAAGTGCTGAAGAGGAGACCAGTGCGGCCTTTGAGGAAAATGTGTCTCAGTTGGATCAGAGGGTAGCAATTGTGCAGCAGGGTTTGGTGCGTACGGGGGTGCGTACAGTACAACTTGATACCGAAGAAGTGATTGAATTGCTCTACAAGATATTTAATCCGGGAGAACAAGAGAAACCTGTTCAGGTAGCTCAATAAAAAGATATGGCTTTTTTAGATTTATTTAGAAAAAAAAGAGAAGATGAAGGGAAGAGCGAGGTAGTTCCCGTACTTCCCGAGGAAATCTATCAACATGGTGTTTTGGAGCTGCAAGATGTGATTGCACCTTCTGCTTTGCAAATAACTCCTCGCGCCCTTAATTTGGGAGAGAAGGTCGCGCGCACCTTTTTTGTCATTTCATATCCTCGATTTCTCACCACTGGATGGTTCTCGCCGATAGTTAATCTGGACAAAGTGTTTGATGTGTCGATTTTTGTGCATCCAATGGATACTCAGGATGTACTGCGCGGATACCAAAAAAAAGTTGCAGAGGTAGAAAGTCAAATTGCTATTCGAGAGGAAAAGGGGTTGGTGCGGGATCCTATACTGGATACGGCATATTCGGATCTTGAATATCTGCGTGACCAACTACAACAAGCGCAGGAAAAAATGTTCCAAGTTGGTTTGTATATCACGATCTATGGTGATACGCGAGACGAAATTGACAAAGCGGAGTCTGAGATTCGCTCCATTTTGGAAGCACGACTTGTATATCTAAAGCCGGCGTTGTTTCAACAAGAGGGTGGGTTTAAAAGCGTGATGCCCATTGCACAAGATGAACTCGGCGTTCATACAAACCTAAACTCTTCGCCGCTTTCAAGTATCTTTCCTTTCATCTCTTTTGACTTAACATCTGACCGAGGTATTTTGTATGGGATAAACAGGCATAACTCGAGTTTGGTACTGTTTGATAGATTCTCACTCGAAAACTATAACTCCGTGGTGTTCGCAAAATCCGGTGCAGGTAAGTCATACATGACCAAACTCGAAATTGTTCGCTCTTTGATGTTCGACACGGATGTAATCGTTATCGACCCGGAACGAGAATATGAATATTTGGCGGAAACGACAGGAGGACGTCACTTTAACATCTCCCTGTCTTCGCAACACCACATTAATCCTTTTGATCTCCCCATTCCGCGGGAGGATGAAAACCCTTCCGATGTACTTCGAAACAACATCATTACACTTGTGGGTCTCTTCAGAATCATGTTTGGAGGGCTCACTCCTGAGGAGGATGCGATTATCGACCGCGCAATTACAGAAACATACGCGTTGAAGGATATTACCGCCGATTCTAACTTTGCCAGTATCGAACCGCCACTTCTTTCTGACTTTGAACTTGTTCTTTCGGGAATGGAGGGATCGGAATCACTCGTGCAAAGACTTTCAAAGTACACCCATGGTACCTGGGCTGGATTCATTAACCGCCCGACCAACATTGATATGAACAAACGCTTTATTGTGTTTAGCGTACGGGATATGGAAGATGAACTAAAACCTGTTGCCATGTATTTGGTGATGCATCACATTTGGAATATTGTTCGAAAGGAACTCCGTAAAAGATTACTCATCATTGACGAGGCATGGTGGATGATGAAATCGGAAGATACGGCATCATTCTTATTCAGTATTGCAAAAAGAGGACGTAAATATTACCTCGGCCTCGCAACCATTACGCAAGACGTTGCTGACTTCTTAAGTAGTGGGTACGGCAAAGCTATGATTACAAACTCCTCTATCCAAATTCTTCTTCGTCAATCGCCCACCTCAATCGACCTGATTCAAGATACTTTTAAGCTCTCGGATGAGGAAAAATATCTGCTTCTCGAATCAGATGTAGGGGAGGGTATCTTCTTCGCCGGACTCAAACATGTGGCGATAAAAGTTATTGCAAGTTACACCGAGGATCAAATTATTACTTCTGATCCTTCTCAAATTCTCGCCATTAAGAAAGCAAAACAAGAACGTGCTCAAACTGTTGAGACAGAAGAGGAGACTGCCGAGTAGTCTATGCCTGAAAAAAGACAGCGTATCAACACATTCCATACATGGGCACTTATATCAGTCGCTTTTACCATTGATGGGGTTCAATTTTTTATCTCCCTGATTCCCTTTGTTGGAGTACTTATTGCAAGTGGTATTGCCTTCTTTGTGCGTATTGTATTTTGGGTGTGGTTTAAAGTGCTTGGTGTCGGTTTCGCAGATACCTCAAGCCGGTATTTTGTAAATTTCACACTTACTTTTATGGAAATCATTCCTTTCGTTAACATGCTCCCGGCGTGGGGAATCGGTACCGTGGCGATTATTCGACAAGTTAAAAAGGAAGATGCTCGGTATAACAAAAGGGAGCTGGAAAAGTATCAAGAAACAATGACCACCTCGTTCTATCCCAACAAAACACCAAAGCCCGTTCGCAATAATAGAAGTGTACAGTAATCAACTGCCACTGCAGGTATTGATGTATAATGGGTTCATGCGAGCGCTTTATACAGGGTTGTTCTTTTTGGGGGTCTTTTTTTTCGTCCCTATCACCGTGCATGCTCAGATAGAAAGTCCTAACCCCACCGTTGAGATATACCTACAACCAACGTATCCTCAACCGGGAGACGAAGTCAC
>DFOX01000006.1:12592-19652 GCA_002376945.1 Patescibacteria group bacterium UBA3530 | reverse complement strand
GTACTTCATTATATTCTCGGAAAAAGGTTTTCCGGCTTTATATTTGTGAGAATGGCATCTTTTATAATTTTATTCGTTTCTGGCATGAATGGATTTAAAAGACGCGCTGTTACATACAACTCTTGAACTAACTCTTGAATTATTGCAATACCTCGCTCCCTATCTTCCCGCACCACTTTAAACGGTTCGGTTTCCGCTATTCTCTCATCAAGATTACCTATCTGTTTCCAAACGTAGTCAAGTGCTTCATTAAATGAAAATCTTTCAATTGCACTTGTATACTCTTCCGGAAAACTATTGGCTTTTGGTTGTTTAATAGGTTTTTCAAGATGTGTTTCTGCGAGCTTCATAATACGTGCAGTTACATTTCCGATTCCATTAACTAAATGAGCGGTGTACCATTCATCCATCTTATCCCACGTAATATCAGCGTCATCAAAAGGATGTACATGTCGAAGTAACATGTATCGTGTTGCTTCTGTTCCATATTTCTCTACCACTTCAAACGGACTAATCACATTACCGATACTCTTGCTCATTTTGTGACCTTCACTGGTGACAAATCCGTGATAAAAAATCTTTTGCGTAGCGGGAAGATCTGCACTTGCAAGCATTGCTTGCCACATAATCGACTGAAACCGAATTTGGTCCTTTCCTGCGACTTGCACCACGTACCCATCCTCCCAAAATTTCTTGAAATTTCCCTCTACATCCTCCGGCCATCCAAGCGTTGAAATGTAGTTTGTAAGTGCCTCAAACCACACATACATAATTTGCTCGTCATCTCCAGGCACAGGAATACCCCAATGTATGCGGGATTTCTCACGAGAAATTGAAAGGTCCTCGAGCCCTCTTTGTACAAAATTCAGTGCTTCTTTTCTTCTCCATTCCGGTTCAATCACCCCCTCTTGTGCGAGGTAATCTTCCAAATATCCTTGATATTGAGAGAGTGCAAAGAAATAGTTTTCCTCTTCAATTTCCTCAGGTTCTTTCTGGTGATCGGGGCATTTACCATCCACTAAGTCACTTGCCGCTTTAAATGATTCGCATCCAACACAATACAATCCGCTGTATTTCTTTTTATATATGTCCCCGCGCGCGTTACAACGCCTCCATATTTCTTGTGCTGCTGTAGTGTGTTGTGCATCAGTGGTGCGTACAAAATGATCAAACGACAATCCGAATACTTCTTGAATCAGTGTTCTAAATCTTTCAGCAAAATAATCGACATACTCTTGGACCTCTTGTCCTTGTTTTGCCGCCGCTTGTGCTATTTTTTGACCGTGCTCATCTGTTCCAGTGTTAAAAAATACTTCCTCGCCCATCAAGCGCCAGTATCGTGCCAATGCATCTGTTTGTATAAATTCCAATGCGTGACCAATATGGGGTTCATTGTTCACGTACGGCAGTGTTGTGGTTATGTATCTTGCCATTTCCCGTTTGCTCGCGCCCTCTCCATATCAGCGAATAGTTCTTGTGCAACTGCTGCAAGAGGAACTGAGAGTATGATCCCTAATATACCCGCCATTTTTGCCCCTATCAAGAGTGCCAGAATAACAAGCATCGGTGGCACGCCAACTACCTTGGTAACCACGAGGGGGTAGATTAAATGATTCTCAAACTGCTGAATAATGATGTACAACGCCGCAACAACCAATGCGATGGGAACTCCTCCACCGGATAACGCGACGGCGATTGCAGGTATCGCAGCAAGGATGGGACCAAATACCGGAATCAGTTCCATGACTCCTGCAATCACAGCCAACACCAATGCATACTGAATGCCTAAAATGGTGAGTCCGAGATAGGTGAGTGTTCCTATCAAGATTGCCAGCAAAAATTGTCCCTGCATCCATAATCCAATCTTTTTTCTCGACCTATTCCACAGCCCGATTACGTAGTTCTCATGCTGTACGGGGGTGATAACGCGCAAAAACTCCTCAATACCTCTTTCATTAATTGCAAAGTAGAAGGAAAACACCACAATCAAAACAAAGCTGAGCAATCCCCCAAAAATCACACTCATGGTGAGGAGGAAATCCCCTGATAGACCGGATAGGAACGTATTTGTATCCGAAGCGGTCTGCTTGAGAGAGAAATCGTTTAAAAGAGTCCTTGTTTCTGTCAAAGGTACTGTATTTACCGAGCTAATTGATTCGAGATAGGTCGGCACCGTAGTGAGCATAGCTGCTGTCTCATCCAAAACAGGAGGTAGTAGGAAGAATATGACACTGAAAAACAGTCCGAAAAACAGTAAGTATACCGAGAGTACCGCCATAACGCGCGGTACTTTGTAGCGCATCAAACTTACCGCTGCCGGCTCGATGGCAGAAGCAATCACTATAGAGGTAAGCACGATTAGGACCAGTTCTCGTAAGTACCATACCAGAGCTGCTCCGGTGAGTAGTAGTATGATGCGGATAATGGTACCTGATGTTATGGAGAATGTAGTGTCATTCATAGACTGCAGTATACAACACTAGTACCCCAGCGCCATAATCAAATCAGTCAACGCAATGCGCTTTTGTTCACCAGTATCGCGATCTCGAACGGTAACGGTATTATCCTCAAGAGTATCAAAATCAACGGTCACACACCATGGAGTGCCAATTTCATCTTGTCTCCTATATCGCTTTCCTACGTTACCATTATCATCAAACATCACGTGCGGAATGGTTTTCTTAAGTTCAGTATAAATTTCTCGAGCTTTCTCAACAAGTTCTGGTTTGTTTCTCATAAGCGGGAATACAGCAACTTTTACCGGCGCAATTTCCGCCTTCAGACGAAGCACCACCCGTGTTCCCTCACCCATCTGGTCTTCATCATACGCATCGGCCAGAACTGCCAACACCATCCGATCCACACCAACCGCAGTTTCGATAACATGCGGGATATATTTCTTATGAGTATCCTGATCCAAAACAGACAAATCTACTCCCGAGTGTGTTTGGTGTTGCGTAAGATCATAATCTCCACGATTGTGCACTCCTTCCAGTTCTGCCCACCCAAAGGGGAAGTGGTATTCGATATCCCACGCATCTTTGGCATAGAATACGAGGTTATCATGTTGCGTATACCTTACCATGTCAGGTCGTATACCGATTTCTTCATAAAAATCCATTCTCTCTTTTTTCCACTTCTCAAACGCCGCCGCTGCGTCTTCAGGAGCCACAAAATACTGCATTTCCATCTGTTCAAATTCACGCTTCCGAAACAAAAATTGCCTTGGGCTTATTTCATTTCGAAACACTTTCCCAACCTGAGCAATACCAAAAGGCACTTTGTACATACCGGTATCTAAAACGTTTTTGTAATTTATATACGTGCTCTGTGCTGTCTCGGCTCGTAGATATACATCCTTGTCCTCATCACTTAACTTACCGAGTGTTGCGGTGGCCATCAAATTTTTTTGTACAATCTGACCAAAATCCTTTTTGTTACACACCGGGCAGATGACGGTGTCTCGTACTGTATCGAACAGGGTATTGAGTTCTTGTTCAGACATTTTCTCGTCTGCTACAATTCCTCGCTCCTCAAGAAGATGGTCTGCTCTGAATGTACGCTGACAATTGTTACAAATTACCAAGGGATCACTGAAACCTGTTGCGTGTCCACTTGCCTCCCATACCTCCGGTGCAGTAAAGATACTGGTCTCAATCAGTGCAATGTTATCGTGTGATTGCATAGCATGAATCCATTTGTCTACGATGTTTTTACGTAATGCAGCTCCCATAGGACCCCAGTCATATGTTCCTGCAAAGCCACCATAAATTTCACTGCCGGGAAATACAAAACCACGTCGTTTTGCAAGACTAACAATCTTTTCCATCTTGTTTTCCTCTTTTGTCATGGGGGTACTATAGCAACTATCGTGCAACGACACCATAGAAATCTACAAAGTTTGCCTCTTGGAGATTGATGTTCAAATTTCCAATGCGCGACTCGACGGCTCTATCCGTAAATACATCAACACCAGTTAATGCATGGTTGAGTATCAAATCAGGAGTGGTTCCTACCTGGCTCGTGCTCGGCACCAGACCAACAGAGAAGACAACTCTTCTTGGTGGAGTCGATCCAACTCCGGTGTTGGGAAGAATATTTCCTGCATACCACGTCACTGTTCTATCATTTTCGTTAAAGGTAACTGACTCTGCAGCAGGACTTACTGCCCCAACCCAACGCACATATGGCGGCAGTATCGCTGTTACCTTACCATCTCGTATTCTGTTGGTCGTATTAGACACCTCCCACAAAATACCGTATGTGGTCTCTGATTCAACTTTTGGTGGAAGGGACCCGACGCTCCCCAGTGGATTATCAAAGTACAAAGCTCGTCCTTTGAGAACTACATCTGTTCCGATTTTAATACTTTCTCGCACCGACGAGCGAATTGATTCAGGTACGTCAGTCTCCGAAAGACGCTGGCCTGCGGCATGCAATTCAAAAGTGATGGTTGGATCCTCCACAGACAACAATCTGCTCGCCTCCAGTGGTGTAAGGCGCATGGAAACCACTCCTGATTCTCCTGGTGCAACCTGAGCAAGGGCTCCCTCGGTCGTGCTCTTGTCCCATATAACAAATGAATCGATAGATCGATAAAATCCACGATCAACAATAATGTTAAATGGATCAAGCGCCGAACCACCAAGTGTCGCTGCAATCACCACATCAGAAAGTGCCACATCCAAATTATTGATCCATTCGAGATTAATTGATACGAGTTCTCCCGTCTCCCCTACAAACTCTTCAGCTGTTTTTCCTCCATACTCAAGAGACATTCCCAAAAAAGGTCTCTCCACTTTAACTTCGTGCTCAAAGTCTGCTAACACTACATCAACGGTATTTGAGGTACTCGTTTTTTGAGTGCCGGCTATGAATCTGAATATTCTCGTGTCACCCGTTTGTCCATCCATCATTCCGGTAATGCGTATTGTTCGTGTATCTCCTGGCTCTAAATCACCCAAGCGCCATAATCCGGACTTTGAAACGTCCGGGTTTGTGCTCTCAAGAGAGAATCCGAATGGATATGACGCACTCAGTACAACATCTCGCATCACCTTTTTGGCGTTTGAGGTTATAGTCGCGGTCATATCAACTCGTTGCCCTGCAACAACTTGAGTATTGGTATCAAGAGATATATCAAGTGCCGATGAGGTAAGCGTTACGCTATACGTTACTGGTTCTGTTGAAAACAATCCGTTAGATCCTTGTAATCTATACTCAACTTCAACGGTCACATCTTTGATCTCATCAACTCTACCAAAGAGAACTGCACGAACAACACCGTTTCGAACTCCCCCTGGTTCTATCGTACCCAGTGATACTCTCTGGGCTTCGAGAGAGGCGGATATATCAGACGGTTCGCGGGTTCCGCTCGGGTAGGTGATGAGTAAATCAGATAATTCTAATGTAGCACTGTTGTTATTCCGCACAGATATCTGTAGTGACAACATATCTCCTCCCTCAATGGTACGTGGTCCGTTCACCGAAACATCTATTTTACTTGAAGTGATGGTGTTGAATCCTGAAACAAGGAAGATGAGCGCAAATGATCCGGCCGTTATAAAAATCACAATGGACACAATCAAAAAAAGAATCTGCCACGAATACTTTTGCAACATACCTGCCGATACACGATGCCGGATGACAGGTTCTGCAACCTGCGGCTCTGTTTCCGTGTCTTTCACTTCCTTCTCCTTCACCCAATCCGTTGGTGTTGGTCTACTCAGCCCAGAAAGTTCTCTCCGTGGATGTGTCACCGGTTGTTTAAACCGAGAATACATCTGCTCCTTGAGCCGCCCTAAACGACCCGGGTTTGAGAATTCGGGCTCTACGTTACGTTCTTCTTGAGAATCCATACACCCAGTATATCAGATGCTAGAGCTGACTCTCGACAAGCCCCGTGTTAATTGCTTCAACGAGTATTTTCTGAACATCTTGATTATATCGCATATCCAGTTTGGTACCCTGCAAAATATCGTTATATTTTACATTTGGAGGTACATACCCTAAGTTAAATAGTATCCGTGCAACCGTAACTTCTTCCACATGTTGCATGGGAGCACCTGCAGATAGCGTATCGTATGCTGTTTCAAGCAGTTCAAATATATCCTTATGTTTCTGGTCAAACGGTACCACTCGACGTACGAGTGAAGATATTTTTCCAAATATGTTTTGTTGTGCATACTGTAATGGTGCACTATTGGGTAGTGTCTCTGCTCCTGTTATACGCCACATACCACGCCCTCGTACCAAGGATACCCTCGTCTTGGACAAATCCTGGAGAGCATATCGTAGCTTTGAGGTTTCTTCTCGCACACTTTTGGCACTCGCAAAGAGTAAACCAAAATCTTCTGTAAATAGCCAAAAAAGTTTGTCAGCGTCTTGAACCTCAGCACTTGCCAATATGATTGCTCGGGTTGTGTGCACCTCGTGTGCCATACAATCAAGTGATGGTGACTTGTATCTCTCGACATCCTTCTTCTGTCGCCACCGTTGTTCCTGTCTGTCTCTCAATATCTTTCTTGCTATTTTCAACAACGTCAACTATTTCCTTCGTTCCACATACCTGTGCATTAGTGTGTTCTCCCTGCTCAAGATTATTCTTCTTTCGTGCTTCTTGTATTTTCCTAATAATTTCTCGTACCAGTCCTTCTTCTACAAGTTCTCGAGTTATATCCGTATCCAGAGAAACCATGTCTTCCAAATCTTTGTTATGCACAACGTTTTTTACATTAACTTCTTCTTTTAATATATCGATGTATTTTTCATTTATTTCTTTTTGTATATACAAGGTTGACAGTGGTTGTCGCACTTTAATATGTGCATGAGCACGTTTCTCTAATGCACTTGAGACAATTTCTCTAATCTCTTTCATTTCCTCAAGAATAGCGGGATCACCTTCGATAATATCACCCCAGGATTCTAAATGTACACTTATTTCATCTTTTTCATCTCGTACATTGCCCCACAACCAATCAGCGATGAATGGTGTAAAGGGAGCACATATCTTTGCATATTCCCGCAGGACCCATTTTAGTGTTGCAAGCGCATCAACTGA
>DFOX01000006.1:0-12218 GCA_002376945.1 Patescibacteria group bacterium UBA3530 | reverse complement strand
TCAACAAAGTCATACAAAGGGCGTGTTGCCCTATCAAGCTCATACGCGTCCATTGCCTTGGTGACATCACTTCGCAATTTGTGTGTTCGTTGTATAATCCACTGATCAAGCACCTGTTCACTCTCTGTCGTAGCCGAGTGATTAGCTGAATCTTTGTACAAGTCGTAGAATGCGTGCACATGTGCGAGACGTCCCATGACCTTACGCGATACTTCTGCAACTTCTCTCTCAGAAAAGTTAAGATCTTCGGTACGAACGACCGGTGAACTGAGCATATACAGTCGCACCGCGTCCGCTCCATGTGTATTGATCACGTCAGTTGGATTTGGATAGTTCTGTAGCTTCTTGCTCATTTTCTTTCCATCCTCAGCCATTACCATTCCGTTAACAATCACGTTTTTAAAAGCCGGTTTTTCAAACACTCCCCCGACAAGTACATGTTGGTAGTAGAACCAGGCACGAGTTTGATCAGCACCCTCAGCGATAAAGTCAGCGGGTATCCTTGCCTCAACCTTTGTTTGGTTCTCAAAGGGATAGTGGTACGACGCAAACGGAACAGATCCTGAATTAAACCATGTATCGAGTACGTCCGGCACTCGTTGCATAACTCCTCCGCAAGCGCACTGATACGTTACCTCGTCAACAACATCCTTGTGCAAATCTTGTACCTCTATTCCACTTGCATCTTTCAACTCAGCAATGCTTCCAAATACTTGATCGGAGTTGCATATGTCGCACCGCCATACCGGAATGGTATTGGCCCAAAACCGTTGGCGAGAAATTGACCAGTCCCGCGCGCCTTCAAGCCAGTTTCCCCATCTCCCTTTCTTAATATGTCTCGGAGACCAGTATATTTCTTTTGCATATTCAAGAAGCTGGTCTTTCATATTCTCAACCGCAACAAACCACGAACTGGTTGCGTAATGGAGTAAGGGAGTATCACAACGCCAGCAATGCGGATATGCGTGTTCATACTTTTCTTTTGAAAACAGTACTTCTTTGTTTGCAAGGTATTTAATTACCTCCACATCAGTTGCTTGATGATCACCTTTGGGCTTCACATTCAGTCCGGCCAACTCCTTAACGTCGGGTTTGATGACACCATCCATTCCCAGATGTTGAATGATGGGGAGTCCCACCTCGTGCGCAAGATCCATATCTTCTGCACCAAAAGCCGGAGCTTCGTGTGCAATTCCGGTTCCCGTTTCGGTGGTGATAAAATTGGCCGCATATACTTTCCATCCGTTTTCTCTGTTTTCCAGTGATTCGTCGTGTAGGTACGAATCAAATGGGGGAATGTACTTCTTTCCAACCAGTGTGCTTCCTTTCATAGATGCAACGATGGTATATTCTTCGTCCCGAAACACACGCTCAAGTGTATTTTTTGCGAGAATGTAGTTCTTACCTTCCGTTTCCACCTTTACGTATTCGATATCATTCCCCACTGCCAGCGCCACATTCCCCGGAAGAGTCCATGGTGTTGTGGTCCATGCCAAGAATGCCGTATTTTCTTCTTCGACAAGCGGAAATGCAACGGTCACTGAAAGATCTTTTATATCTCTATACCCTTCAGTTACCTCACTCTGGCTCAGAGTGGTCTCACACCGCGGACAGATGTGAATTGAACGATAATCTTCATAGACTAATTCCTTTTCGTATAGTTGTTTAAAGACCCACCACTCACTTTCCATAAATGTCTTGTCCATCGTACGATATGGTTGCTTCATATCAGCCCATCGTCCAAATCGTGGAATGAGCTTCCCCCACTCGTCACTCACCTCCGTAATTTTCTCGCGACACGTGTCGTTAAATTTCTTTACCCCGAGATTGAGAATGTCTTTTCTTCCCGAAATGCCCAGTTCCTTCTCCACCAAATTTTCCAACGGAAGTCCGTGGCAATCCCACCCCCATTGGCGCTCTACCTGATAGCCGCGCATAGTCCAGTATCGCGGAACTGCATCTTTTATCGCACTCGCAACAAGATGACCGTAATGTGGGGTCCCGGTCGCAAAGGGAGGCCCGTCATAGAAAATAAAAGCTCCGTTTGGTGCTTCTTTTTCCACTGATGCAGCGAAGATATCGTTTGCATTCCAAAAGTCCAACACCTCCTCTTCCCTCTTTGCTACATCTCCTTCCATGTATTGGGTATCGTACACTGTATGTTAGAGTGCATCAATGCCGCAAAAAGTACTTGCTCATCTTAAGAAGAATGACCCCGTTCTCCACCAGGCAATTTTGGCATGTGGGGCATGTTCTTATGGAGGACCTGAAACGAAAACCGATCTATTCTCCAGTCTTTGCAGAATTATCATTGCACAGCAGCTTTCAGGAAAAGCAGCAACGTCTCTCTGGCGCAAATTTAAAAATCTCTTTCCGCGAAGGAAACCTTCCGCAAAAATGATCTTTGAGATGACTGCGAAAGAACTCCGTGCTTCGGGCATATCGTTTGCTAAAATACGCGCCTTGAAAGATTTGAGTGAAAAAGTTTTGAACAGAACTCTCAAGTTGAATGCTTTAAAAAACTCACATGAAGAAATTGTTCGTACCGAGTTGCAAAAAGTGATTGGTATTGGCCCGTGGACGAGCGACATGTTTTTGATGTTCGCGCTGGGTAACGAAGATATATTCTCCCCGGGAGATCTTGGCTTACGTAAAGGTATACAGAAGGTATATGGACTTGACACGTTGCCGTCTGCTGCATATATGAAAGGGCTTTCTTTCCATTGGAGTCCCTATAAAACGTACGCCGCATGTGCGCTTTGGTTCATTGTAGATAATCAATAAAGAGGTGCCCTGAACGAGGGCACCTAAGTCAAAAGGAGGCAGCCGACTATTTTATGTTCGACATACTCCTACCCTAACGTGCATATCTGCCTGATAACTCACGATTTTTTTCATCCGCTTGAGGAATTCCTTCGGCGGATTGAAACAGTCGCATCTCCCTTTGGGCGGGTACCCTTCAACAAAAAACACAGCCTCTGCTCCGCCGTGCTTTCTGCAAAATGCGAATGCGCTCTCGACATCTTGGGGAGATTCGAGAGCGACTTCAGTGTCGCTAATTTTTCTCATAACAGCCTCCTGTTTCGACATATTGCAAGTATACACCCGTAATCCACAAAGTTGCCACAACTTATACACACGTTGTCTACATTTTCTCAGGAGCTTGTATGCCGAGCACCCATAGTCCATTTCTCAGCGTTGTAGCAACAGCGCGCGTTATCGCAACCTTATACCCCTCCGAATCACTTCCGTCGAGTACATGTTCTGTCGTGTACCACTTGTTGAAAGCACTGGCTAGATCGTTTAGATATTGCGCAACGTGGTGTGGTTGACACTCCCGAGCCGCCTTCTCAACCACCTCTTCGAATCGGTATACCAATCGCTCAACTTC
Source organism: Patescibacteria group bacterium UBA3530 (assembly GCA_002376945.1). GTDB lineage: Bacteria > Patescibacteriota > Minisyncoccia > Phycocordibacterales > UBA2100 > UBA2100. The sequence goes on along the minus strand of DFOX01000006.1, from coordinate 8,827 downwards.
GGTTATATCTAAGGCGCCACGTTCTTTTATTGATACATCTCTCGCCTTTCTTACCACTGATTGTGCTCGGGCGTATGTGTATTGCAGGTATGGACCCGTATCTCCTTCTAGTGCGAGAGACGTGTGGGGGTTAAATAGAATATCTTTTCCCACCGTATTCCTAAGAATCGCATACTTAATTGCACCGACTGAAATTGCTTCAAGAGTAGTGTTATCAAGTTCTTCTCGCGTCCTTGTTTGAACTTTCTTTACCAAACTCTCAATGAAAGACATTGCGGGTATGACATCCCCTGTTCTTGAAGACATCTTGCCCTCCGTGAGGGTAAGCATTCCATTGGGAACCAACCGAATTGAGTTCGCAACTCCAGGCATCATCAGTTCCGCCGCCTTAATTACCACACTGTAGTATGATTCCTGTTCGGTTCCGGTTACGGTGATAGCGGTGTCAAAAGGCCACCATGCCTGTTTTGCAAGTATAAGACCGATGTCTTTCGCTTCGTAGGTGGGAAGCCCTTCTTGGTTGATGAATACTCTCGTATGAAGACCATACTCCTCTCCCCTAAATACAACAGCCCCCTCACTCTCCTGGAAGATAGTACCGATATTCTCCTCAACCTTTGCTTGTCCTAAAGGTCCCGTGACGCTTTCGAAAAAATAGTGGTCAAAGTCGCTTCCGAGAATCTTGTATACTTCTTCAAAATACTTCATGGATGCTTCCTTTCCTGCATCATAGAGCTTATTTATCGCCTCATCACTTCGTTTATAGATAGCGTTGTTGAGAGCTTTAATTTCCTCTTTTTTTCCCCTATCAAAAGCTGCGGCTCCTGTTGCATATGCTTCACCCAGAGCATTTGCAGAGATGGTTTCTGGATTGTTCTTCTGTAGTCCCCATATCGCTTTCGCCACATGCATACCAACATCACCTTGGAAAGTTACACGCTTAACGGTCGCGCCTTGATACTCATACAATCGGGTGAGTGATTCTCCTACTGCATTGGGAACAAGATGACCTATATGCAACTCTTTAAACGGATTGGGATCGGTATATTCAACCATGATTCGCTTCCCTTGGTAGCGGTCATTCTTTCCCCAGTGCTCATTAACGGATTGTATTTGTGTGGTAAAGAAATCCTTTGCGAGTGTGAAGTTGATAAACCCGGGGCCGGCAACTGATACAGACGCCACATATTCATTTTGAGGGATATGTGCGGCTATTTTCTCAGCGAGTTCTTTGGGACTCTCCCTTTCTTCTTTGGCGAGAATCATGGCAGCATTGCACGAAAAATCTCCATGCTCAAGATCTGCTGGGTGCTCCAAAACAACTTCAGTTTCTAAACCGAGATCTTTCAGTGACGCACTTACAAGTTCTTCCAATACTGTCTGTATCTTCATGTTAAAAACTATTCTTCCACATCATTGATTCTTTGGGAAGCGCCTCCTGATCATGATACTTGGCTGATTTTTTTGTGTTGTATGGATTGATTGTTTCTCCTGCTACGACGTAGTATATAATCTGTCCAATTGGCATTCCGGCGTAGATTCGTACTGGTTTTGATACAGAAATTTCAAGTGTCCAGTGTCCCATAAATCCCACGTCTCCTTTGCCCGCAGTTGCATGAATATCAATCCCCAAACGACCCGTGCTCGATTTTCCTTCAAGAAAGGGAACATGTTTGTGTGTTTCCGTGTATTCTAAGGTACTTCCGAGGTATAGCTGACCCGGTTGCAGAATATATCCTTCTTCGGGAATGTCAAAGTGTGTCACCTCGTTATGCTTCCGCGCATCAAGTACCGTATCGTCATACTGCGCAAGATGCTTGCTTAGGTGCACATCGTATGAGTTACTCCCCAAATTATGCTGATCGTATGGTTTGATGACAATATCTCCATTCTCGATATGTTTTAAAATTTCCGCGTCTGATAAAATCATTTCGTAACTATACCAAATTGTTGGTAAGTGGTCTTCATTCGTGCTACTGTCTGCACAAGATCATTTACAATCAACTAACACAAAGAAAGAAAAGGAGAAGTGTGATGTATATCAGCGAACTCGAACATGTGACCATCCCGAAAATTGATAATAAGGGAGGTTCTGTTGTGATCTTGAATACCGGGTCGGTGATTGATCCTGAAGCACAAGCGATGCTTGCTGCACTGCACTCACGTCATCCCGGCGGGATTAAAGCCCACCTGGAGCAATTGGGAAAACGTGGTGCCAAGAAGTTCATGGAAGAAACCTATGTGGGTTACGGCCACAAGTCCGTTGGTGACAATGGATCAATCACGATTTTCATCGAGGGCGTTTCCATGCTCGTAGCAAAAGCGATCCAAGACTGGCCGCTGTACAATGGACAGGAAGTGTCAACCCGCTATGTCGACTGGGGCGAGCAAATTTTCATCAATCCGATGAGTGATGCCGGGTCGAGAAATGTACTCGACAATATGCGCTCCTTCTATGTTGAAGGACTTCCTGCCCTATGTGCTAATCTTGAAGAGCGATTTCCTCGGAAAAAGAATGGGGATGCGCTATATGTCCGAAAGTATCAGAAGGCAATCAGAGCTCGCGCATTTGATATCCTTCGTGGTTTTCTGCCGGCAGGTGCTTCTACCAATCTAGCGTGGCATACAAATATTCGCCAGGCGACCGACAAACTCGAGTGGTTACGACATCATCCGCTTGCAGAGGTTCGTGCGACTGCAAGCACGATTCATATCGCACTCAGAGAGGCATTTCCTTCATCGTTTGTGAACGAGAAGGTGTACGTGAAAAGTGAAACGTGTCGTCGCAACTATATGTTACATGACTATCTGTATCACAATCCGAGTACCACAACGTTCCAAATGCGTCGAACAACCGTCGACATCTTGGCAATTCCACGTAACTTGCTTGAGGATCGTCCGATCAAAACGGAGTTTCCGGAAAAACTTCGTCACTATGGAACGATGACGTTTGAGTTTCCGCTCGACTTCGGTTCCTACCGTGATCTCCAGCGTCATCGTTCCGCCATTCAAGAGATGCCGTTGCTCACGACCGAAATTGGGTTTGAGGACTGGTATCTTTCCGAGCTTCCGGAAGACCTTCGCGAAAAAGCAGAGAAGCTCCTTTTCTCTTTGGAGAAACGGTTGGGTTCGTGGGGACTTACTCGCGAGATGCAGCAGTACTACATCCCCATGGGATACCTCTGTAGCAACTGTATCACTGCAGATTTGCCGTCTCTTGTCTATATAGCCGAGCTCAGAGCGACGCGTTTTGTGCACCCCACCCTTCGCAAAGTGGCCGGCATGTTCGCTGACACTATGTTGGATCATTTTGGTGAATATGGCCTTGTGCTTCACCTGGACAATGAGCCGGATCGGTTCGATGTTCGCCGCGGCGAGCATGATATTGTGTTGGGATAGATAACAGAAAGGGCGGTGGTCACAGTCGACTACCGCCCTTTTCTCTACGAGATCGCTTTCCTTCCTTCTTCGGTAATCGAATACAATCGAATACCGTTTTCCATCTGCATAGAGACGTAACCGTCTGCATGCAGTTGGTTGCAATGCGGAATGAAGTTGGAAACGTCATCAATGCCCCCGTTTCCGTTGCATCCGGTGACGATTTTTTCTGCACAAACAGAATCGCCGCCAGCGCCCCTAATGGCTTGCAGAATGGCTACTGCTTCCGGTTTCATAATCCTCTCCTTCTATGGGTATGGATATTTAAAACATGACTATGCTTCAAAGTCAACGAAAAAACCGCTAGTTGCGGCTCTTTCGTTATTCAACTTCGATTCCCATTGATCGCGCTGTTCCGGCGATAATCTTGGCTCCTGCTTTTACATCATTTGCGCTTAGATCTTCCATCTTCTGAGTCGCGATATCTTCTAGTTGTTGCTGTGTTACTTTCCCTACTTTCTTCACTACATTCTTTCCTGAACCTTTTTGAATATTTACGGCCTTGAGTAGGAGTTGAGAAGCCGGTGGTGTTTTGAGGATGAAGTCGAATGTTCGATCATCATAGACACTAATAACCACGGGAATGATGTCATTTCCCATTTCTCGCGTCGCCTCGTTAAATTGATTGACAAAATCTCCAATGTTAATTCCCGCTTGCCCCAGTGCGGGACCCAACGGCGGCGCAGGTGTTGCCTTGCCCGCAGGCACCTGAAGTTTTAATTGTTTTTCTATCTTTTTTGCCATATTGCACAAGAATACTACCTAAATTCGCTTCACTTGCAAGAAGTCGAGTTCGACTGGTGTTTCGCGACCAAACATAGGCACCATGACTTTGACCTTGCCACGCTCTTCGTCCACCTCTCCCACTTTTCCTTCAAGATCTTTAAACGGACCGTCTGCAATGATTACCGCGTCGTCAATGCTCAATTCAATAGTATGTTTTGCAGTATCTGATTCCATTCGTTTAAAGAGAGCTTCGACTTCCGCTTCCGTGAGTGGTACGGGCTGTGTTCCCGACCCCACAAATCCGGTAACCCGAGGAGTGTTTCGGACAACAAACCACGATTCGTCATTTACAATCATATCGACTAGCACATATCCCGGGTAGATTTTCTCGTTCTCTTCAACGCGCTTGCTTGCCTTCACCTTAATCTTCTTCTCGGTAGGAACAATCACTTTGAAAATTTGATCCTGCATATTCATTGAGTCGATACGCTGTCGCAGGTTGCGTGCAACTGCTTCTTCATACCCTGAGTATGTATGTATCACGTACCAATTGCGTTCTTTGTTTCCATGTTGCTTTGCCATACACCTTAAATTACTTGGTTAAGTGCTCCTGAAAATAGGTAGTCAAAAGCTCCCAGATACAGCGCAATGACAAGCGATATGAGTATCACAAGAATCGTAAATATGACTGTTTGTTTTGTGGTGGGCCACGACACATGCTTCATTTCACCGCGTGTGTCCATCACATATTGAATGAATCTCTTCATATTTTTCAAAATTAAAACGCCCGCTCGGGCGACTGATGTTGTGTATGGTATGGTATATATCTGAAAAAGTCAAGGGCCGCCCAATCGCTCGGGCGGCCTTGGTATCTACAGATCGAGAATCGTAAGAATCTCCTTGAAAACCTGGTGATTTTCCTGCGAGGCGTCAACGATATCATATCCCGGCTTCAATTCTGCTGCATCGATATATGAGTCGCGGCGTCGACTTATCGTTTTTTTATCAACGGCCTCCATGCGATCTTTTCCTCCTGTGCGAGTCACCATTCTTTCAAGAACGACTTCCGCAGGAGCATCCAAAAGAATGCCCTTGGCTTTACTGATCCAAGGAAACAGTTGGTTCCAGACGCGTTGATGCATCTGGAAAAAAAGGTCGTGCAGCTCCGGTCGGGTTTCTGCTTGGAATACCCATGTTGAGAGGTCAAATCGATCGGTTATCACTACCTTACCTGCCTGAAGCGACGGAATTATCAACTTCTCCAGATGATTCATTCGTGCCGCAAAGAAGAGCAACAGCTCGGTTTCCTTGTTCCACCGGCCTATCTCTCCTTCAAGAACCAATTTTCTGATATCTTCGGCTCCGGGCGACCCTCCGGGCTCACGTGTTAGAACAACCTCATGAGTCGTGATGTATTCATACAACTGTCTCCCAATCGTTGATTTTCCAACACAATCACCTCCTTCAAGAAGAATGAATTTGTAACGCATAGCGCGCTCCTTTTTTTTGTTATATCCCGTGGGAGTAAAGCATAAAATATATGCAAAAACCACTTATTCTCACAACTTATACCTCCTTCTGTAATGACAGTATTATTTCTCGCATCTCCTCCAATGACATCACCCCTCGTTTGTGCAGAAGAATTTCTCCTGTCTGATTGATAAATATCGTCTCAGGCATGCCGAACCCCTTAATGAACGCATAAAAAGAGTCTTCCGGGTCAAACAGGGTGTAGAGTTTTTTACTCACCGAGAGCGATTTCAAAAACGCCTGCGCCTCTTTCGTTTCCTCTCCTCGATTAATTGCCACAACAGGAACTTCGGGAAATTCTTCTGCTAACTGTCCCAGATCGGGAAGCTCATCTACGCAAAATGGACACCAGCTCGCCCACGTGTTGATGACCACAATGTGTGCTTTAAATTCTGAGAGTTGTGTGCATCTGCCTTTTTCATCTGAGTATGTTAAGGAATATATATCAGACCCCGCATTCGTGCAGACGGAAACGTCAACAGACCGTTCGAGCCATACTATGGCACTAATAATACCGATAACAATCAATCCAAATGCTATTTTTCCCATAGCTCTGTTGTAGGGTGTACCGCCAACCACGAAAACCAAAATCCTCCTATGTACGGGAGCGGTATATCGTCAGCAAACATTCGCACCTCACCTATATCACTCTTTTCGATAGTAATTTCAACGTCGTTGAATGTATCGTTTGTAATTCCCACCGGCAGTGCATCTGCCTCGTATGCTTTAAATGCTCCATCGACCTCGACTCCAATAACATATGCTTTTGGGTGGAGTCGTGCGTCATTAAACGTAGCTCCAAAAGACACTTCCTCATTGGTGTAGTAGTCACCATATGGATCGGTCCCGTATGCACGCACCGCTCCGGTGTTTTGGGATAGTACTTTGGTGCTTGGATGTTTTCGTTTCCAATCACCAAATCGTACCGTATCTGAAGATACGAGCGTCAACACTTCGCCCGTGTGCGGACCGACCACCGCTCTGCCAAGCACTTGCGACCAAAGAGACTCTTCATCTCCTCGGTTATACATCAGTAAGTTCGATTTCCACAACTTTCCCGAAACACCGAATTCAACTTCTTCTCCCCTCACGATTCTCTCGTACGTCACTCCTGTTCTGCAAAGCGGGCAATAGGTTACCGCTACCGCCTTGTCACCCACGCGATCATTAACAATCTCATGCCACACCAATATCTGGAACGGGTAGAAACGAATGTCTCCATCTATATTCAAACCAATACCAAAATCTTCGGCGGATACAAATGTTGCTTCTTCGGCGGATACAAATGTCGGTGCATCAATGGATGGAATACCGTCCTTGCCGGGACCCCCATTGATAATCTCGGATTCCGGAATCTCACCACTGTATTCAGTAGTTTCTTTTGTCTCTTGCACGGTAAAAAAGGCAAGTATTAACAACACTATCCCAAAAAGTATACTCATTCGTGTCCACTGCATAACGTAAAGTATACTATACATTCACCGCAAAACCCGCAGCTATAAACAGCTACGGGTTGTAATTGCAAGGATGTGAGAAAACTAAGCCCCCAGTCCGAAACCTACATACACAAGGTATGCGCCCACTGCGAGAGCTATGAGCCCTGCAAGAACTGCCATATTGCGATTCTTTGCAAAACGTCGGGCTTTAGTCATGACCATATTAGGTACGAAGAAGAGCATGACTCCCTTAACGAGCATTGCCCAACCAACGATTGTAGGTACCACGCGCCATGTTGATTCCCATACGTTGTGGTTAAGTACCACAAGAAGACCCAGTACGGTTAACATGACAGCGGTTACGTACATGAGCGCCTTGTGATTGCTCATGTCTGTTACCACGTTAACCACAAATTTCTTTTGTGTAAGGATCACAAGACCTTCAAGAACGAGGTACAAACCGATTGTTTGTGCAAGTAGTAGTGAAATATCCATATAACTATTACTCAAAGTTGATAATGATACCTTAAGTGTACCGTGCTCTGAACTTCGATTTAGGGGTATGGAAATGAGTGTGGGGATAGCAAAAAAGACGAGTTTCCCCGTCTTTTTCATCTGCTATTGTCTCTGCCATACGCAAATCGACGGCTCCTTATCCGAGCGTGCGTATATATACGAGGATTCTCTGACTCTCAGACAATCCGGCATTCTCACCTCGAGCATACGATTGAGGTTTGTCGGGCTTGCGGGATATGTAATCTCACACGATCCCTTCACTACAAACCGGCACATCGCGCGTGGACGTATGCTCCCCTCCAAGACGAACCGTATTTCTCTCATGCCCTCAAAAATGACTGGGGCAAGAACTTGGGTGTTTTCAATCGCTGGATGATATCCAACAGGGTGTGCTGAGACAAACAAACCTCCCGGTTTGAGTGTTCGCAACAATTCCTTCTCGATATCCCCTGGACGCTGAAATGGATGATACGCGTTTAGAGTGACTAGATCGAGAGATTTATCTTCAACCTTGAAGTCATCATATGTTGCGATTATCTTCCGCACATGGCCCCATGAATACGGAATCCTCCATGACGGCTCTCCGCACAACACGGTGAGTCGCAGATGAGGGTTTAGGTGGCGAAGTTCTTTTGCAAAACGCAAACTTCCAGCGCCTATATCAAGCACTTGCATAGCATACAACCTCCTTGCTACAGCTACAGAGAAGTGTACACAAATGACATTAAAAGTCACGTTCTGGGGCGACTACCGGGAATTGAACCCGAATTGCCGGTACCACAAACCGGAGTAATAACCTTTATACCATAGTCGCCATCGTATGTGCCGGTAAGCACCACGCTATATATACCAGATTTTAACAGTTTTAGCGACTATTGGTATGTTGGTGGCTGTTCGTCCACCCGCTCGGAATGATTGACAAAGCGAACAAGGGCGTAGAGCAGTGATGATAGTCTGTTTAAATATATTTTAGTTACTCCATCAATGTCCACCCCCTCTTCATCTAAGGATATAACCGTCCTTTCCGCTCTTCGCGCAACAGTACGAGCAATATCTAATCTGGAGGATAGCTCTACACCTCCCGGGATTAAGAAGATACCAATAGGCGGTAGTGAAGAATCTATTGTATGAATAATATCCTCCATATGTACTACCGCTTGTTTTGGAATACTTTTTTCAGC
>DFOX01000011.1 GCA_002376945.1 Patescibacteria group bacterium UBA3530 | reverse complement strand
GGCAGGCCACCGCAAAGCGGTGGCGAGGTTCATCGTTATCTTCGGACGAAGTCCGATTCTGTGCGCCGGGCAGGATTCGAACCTGCGTAGACGAACGTCGCGAGGTTTACAGCCTCGTGCATTTGACCACTCTGCCACCGACGCGGTGCAGTGAGTGTAGCAAAATAATGTGCAGTATGAAAGTGTGTTCTATCCTACTGATTAGGTAGCAACTGCCGCCTGTTTTCTCGTTGCTCGTTTTCTCGTTACCTTTTTCTTCGTTTCAAAGGTAAAGTCTTTATCTTTCACACCAACCTTAACCACACCACCTTTCGTTAATCCTTCAACAACCATCATTGACGCAACCGGGGTGAGAATCTTACTCTGTATCAACCGCTTCAGTGGTCGTGCTCCATATTGAGGATTGTATCCCTTCTCGGTAAGGTGAGCGAGTGCAGCTTGACTAAACTGTAGCTTAATATCCTTCTCCTTCAGCCTGTCCTCAACAATCCGTACCTGCATCTTTACAATATTTTTTATGGCTTCCTTATCGAGAATGTCGAACAATATTATCTCATCAAGACGATTGAGAAATTCTGGTCGGAAAAATTCTCGAAGCGATTTCATTACCTTCTCTTTACTGTGCTCATATTGAGCGCTCTCTCCGGTATCCTCGGTAAAGCCAAGGTGGCTCATTTTGTCAATGTGCTCAGCACCAAGATTGCTGGTCATGATGATAATAGTGTTTTTAAAATTCACCGTGCGTCCCTTGGCGTCCGTCAAACGTCCGTTATCAAGCACCTGTAGAAGTATGTTGAATACTTCCGGGTGCGCCTTCTCTATTTCATCAAACAGCAGTACACTATACGGCCTGTGTCGCACCTGCTCGGTAAGTGAACCGCCCTCATCATGACCAACATACCCCGGAGGAGACCCTATCATTTTGGAAACCGAATGCTTTTCCATAAATTCGGACATATCAACTCGAATTAAAGCATTTTCGTCATCAAACATAAACTCGGTGAGTGCCTTGGTGAGTTCTGTCTTTCCAACTCCCGTAGGACCGAGGAACAGAAATGAGCCGATTGGCCGATGCGGATCAGCAATCCCCACTCGCGAACGCTTTACCGCATCAGATACTTTTTGCAACGGTTCGCTCTGTCCCACAATTCTCTTTCGTAACTCTTCCTCCATTCGAGCGAGCTTATGTAACTCATCCTCTAACATCCGATTCACCGGCACACCGGTCCATCGAGAAACCACATCTGCAATATCTTCTTCAGTAATTTCCTCTTTTAAAACTCGTCGAGAACTTTGGAGTTTTTTGAGTCGAGTCGTTTGTTGCTTCAAATCTTTTTCAAGCGATGGTATGTGTCCGTAGCGTATTTCAGCAGCACCCGCCAAATCCGCCTCCGCTTCAGCCGTTTCTGCAACGAGACGCATGTCTTCAAGTTCCTGCTTTATTCTTTTGATTTCCGCGAGTGTTTCTTTTTCATTCTTCCACTTGACCTCAAGCTCTCTGGTGCCTTCTTTCAATTCTGCTATTTCCTTCTCAACTGCTTTAAGTCGTGTCGTCACTCCCCGCTCTCCTTCTTTCTTGTCTTTTATAAGTGCTTCTCGCTCAATCTCCAGACGCATCGTTTTTCGATGAGCTTCCTCAAGTTTTGGAGGTTTATTCTCAAGAGAAATACGTAGCGCTGACGCGGCTTCGTCGATGAGATCAACTGCCTTGTCCGGCAATTGTCGCTCAGTTAGGTATCTGCTGCTAAGTTGCACCGAAGACACAATCGCTTCATCGGTAATACGCACACCATGATAGAGTTCATACTTTTCTTTAAGGCCTCGCATAATTGCTACTGCGTCTTCAATGGATGGCTCTAGAACATGCACCGGTTGAAATCGTCGAGTCAACGCAGGATCACGCTCAATATGCTTTTGATATTCATTAAATGTAGTGGCTCCGATAACACGCAAATCTCCTCGTGCAAGCGCCGGTTTGAGCATGTTTGAGGCGTCCATTGACCCTTCAGCAGAACCGGCACCCACAATAGTGTGAATCTCATCGATAAATAAAATGATGTCTCCTTCTGCACGCTCGACTTCCTTCATAATCGCCTTGAGTCGCTCTTCAAACTCGCCTCTAAATTTTGTTCCGGCAATCAAAAGGCCCAAATCAAGTGTTACCAAATCTTTCCCCTTGAGTGACTCCGGTACGTCTCCTGACGCCATTCTCTGGGCAAGACCTTCTGCGATAGCGGTTTTTCCAACCCCCGCTTCGCCGATGAGAATTGGATTATTCTTTGTTCTTCGTGAAAGAATCTGAATAACGCGCGTAATCTCAGTGTCGCGCCCAATCACCGGATCCAATTTATTCTCCCGAGCAAGTTCAGTGAGACTGCGGGTAAATTTGGAAAGCGCTCGATTTTGTTTTGGCATTTCCATATCAGTGATTTTTCCGTCTTTAATGTCTTCGTAGATTGTAAGTACATCTTCCCGCATCACCCCAAACCTTCCCAGTATTTCTGCTGCATTACCCGGATTCTCAAGAAGAGCAAGCAACAGATGCTCGGTCGTCACAAACGTATCATCGAATGTGTGTGCGACTCGCTGCGCTCCCTCTTGAAGAATCTGAGCAAGTTCTGGTGTGAGATACAATTGGAAAGACGGTGATACGGTCGCACCGATTGTGTCGCCATCTAAAGACTCAACGAGCGAATCCAAAAACAACATGGTATCGATATCCAGTTTCTCAAGAATGGAGAGCGTCATGCTCTCGTCTTGTAAGAGGAGCGCCGCAAGAAGATGCATGGGGCTCACATGTGTTTGTCCGCGCTCAATGGCGAGCTGATGCGCCTTGCGCACCGCTTCTCGTGCTTTTGTCGTTAAATTTGGAAATGGCATAGTGTGTAAATATTGTGGCTATCTTGTAGCTACACCTATAGTACCGCTAAATGGTGGTATAATGCAAATTATTCACTTACAATCTCTTCTGTCGTGGTGGCAGTCTCTTCCTCGGGACTTCGAATACTTTCAACTTGTGCAAACGCCGCTCGTATGGGAGCGAATGCGTTACTATTCAACTCTCGAGATGCACCGGTACTGATACCAACGACCGCACCGTCAACATTGATCAAGGGAGCTCCCGGAGCAATCTTGTCTGATGCGATACTCGTTCCAATTGAACCTCCGTCGCCAAGATCGGTCACAATCCCCTGTGTAATACTCCCGCCGCCGATAAAGGCAACCACTGTCTGTCCAAGTTGTATTGATACCTCCGAAGGAGTTACCGACTCAACTCCCGCACGAACACCTTCCTCTGCCTCAAAAAGCGCAATTTGTCGCGCTCCTCCTTCGTATACCATCTCGACGGGAACCAGTGCCTCACCGCCCAAGTCAAGTGCATATGACACTCCCTCGAGAATCTGTGCAGCATCAACAGCGAATATGCCGTTTGTTTCAACAAATACCCCAAGAGAGACGAAAGCTCCTGTGGCCGCATTCACCAAGCTCACAATTTTTGACTTGTTATCAGCGATGGCAGCGGCAATCAAATCAGCTTCTTTTACGATAATGGTCTTCTCTCTCGTGATAACCGTTGCCTGCTGTGTTTCGGGAGTTACCGTCTCAACCGTTCTCTCAACAACCCGCTGCACAACCCGCGTGACATCAGAAGGAGCTTCTTCAATGAGTGAGACTGTCACAATACCAGTCGCAATTGACGTTACAAATGACACCAGCATGGTCAGTAACACAATCTGCGACTTATTCAATTCTTCTAAATCCATAGGTATATACTAGCGTATACGTTCGCTTTCTCCAAAAATTAAAAACCTTGATACACTGCAACCGCCTCTTGTAATTGAGCTATGGCTGTTTCAACATCCTCTGTGGTTGTCTCTCTTCCAAATGAAAGTCGCAAGGTATTGCGTGCCCTCCACGTATCTCCTGCGAGTGCGGCCACCACTGAAGACACTTCTGAATCAGACCGTTCAAGGCAAGCGCTCTTGGTTGAGAGCGCAACACCTCTCTGATCCATATACAATGCTATGTATTCTGCATCGATATGTGGTACCGATACATTAAGGATGTGTGGTGATTGATTTTTCCCTTCTCCGTTAATGACAAGTCCCGGTATACTCTCTGTCATACGCTCCAATGCGATATTCCTCAGTACGTTCAATCTCTTACCTTCTTCATCTCGCAATTCCAACATCTCTTCAAAAGCAGCCGCAAACCCTGCGATGAGTGCGGTGTTTTCCGTACCCGGACGAAGTCCGTCCTCTTGAGAGCCACCGCGCAATACTGGATGTAAATGCAATCCACTACGCACATATAGAGCACCCACTCCACGTGGTCCATACATTTTACCGGAATCAAAACTCATCAAATCCACTCCCAGTCCTTGGGGCATGAGTGGTTGATAGAGTCCCTGCCCTGCATCAGTGTGGAGCACAATATGTTTGTCTTTCAATTTCTGAGAAATGGCGTGTAATGGTTGAACGGTTCCAATCTCACTATTTACCAACGCAACAGAGACAAGAACGGTACTCTCGGTGAGCGCCGCTTCAATGGCTTCTGGCTTTATCTCTCCTTTCTCGTTTGGCGGTACTTCTGACACCTGTAATCCTTTCTGTATAAATGGTGTGAGTACATCATATACAGAAGGATGCTCGATTGAACTTATCACCACATGCATGTCCTGCATGTCTTTCTCCAAAGAATTGAGATATCCGGCAATGGCCAAATTATTCGCCTCGGTTCCACCTGAGGTAAAAAAGAGTCGTGATGCCTTCACGCCAAGTGTCTTCGCTATGGAACGTCGAGCGAGATCGATGACGCGTGCAGCTGCAAGCCCTTCGGTATGCAGTGCTTGAGGGTTGGCAAAATATGACGACGCTTCAATCATCGCATCACGAGCTTTTGGCGAGAGTGGTGTTGCCGCTGCGTAGTCTAAGAATACTCTTGTTGGTACCATACCGACATTGTAGTCAGCAAAACGATAATGTCCATGATACAATCTCGACCATGCAGATAGCACTATCATACAGCACGCTTGCATCAGGAGTGATTATCTTTCTGCTCGTTGTTTGGGTCCTTATTCTGGAACTACGCCTGCGCCGTCTCACCAAAGGTTCGAACAAAAGTAATATGGAGGCGCATCTGGCCGCCATTGCGCGCGACTATCAAGATCTTAATGGCTTCAAAACAGATGTATACGGACGCATTACGCAGATAGATAATCGACTGAAGGGCAGTGTACGTGGTATTGGGACTGTTCACTTTCATCCTTTTGCAGGGAGCGGTTCGAGCAAGCCGTCCTTTGCAACGGCATTGGTTTCAGAAGATGGAGATGGCATGGTCATTTCCACACTCCACGCACATAACAGCGTCAGCATATTCAACAAGGCGGTTAAGAACTTTACATGCGAAAAAGAGCTTACCGCAGAAGAAACAGTAGCGCTTGAAAAAGCAAAGGATTCATTGCATACTTGAGCAACGGTGTAGTGTACGCTACATGCAGAAGCGCTCTGAGGCGCTTTATTTTTACATGATGAGCACCAAAGGAACAATTCGTCCTCCTGTAATTGCAGTTATGGGGCACGTCGACCATGGTAAGTCGGCGCTTTTGGATTATATTCGAAAGACCAATGTCGTTGCCGGAGAAGCTGGTGGGATCACTCAGCACGTATCAGCATATGAAGTTGTACATGAACACGAAGGTGTTCAGAAGAAGATTACTTTTCTTGATACGCCGGGACACGAGGCGTTTACCAGCATACGCGCACGAGGAGCAACGGTTGCAGATATTGCCATTCTCATTGTTTCAGCAGAAGAAGGAGTGAAGCCACAAACCATGGATGCACTGTCCGCGATACAAAAATCACACACTCCTTACGTGGTGGCGATAAACAAGATTGATAAGCCCTATGCTGACGTTAATCGCACCAAGGCGAGTCTCATCGAACATGAAATCTACCTTGAAGGAATGGGTGGAGATATACCCTACAACACTATTTCCGCAAAAACCGGAGAAGGTGTTGATGCGTTGCTCGACACACTTCTGTTGGTTGCTGAGCTTGAAGAGTTGACAGGAAATCCGAATCAGATGGCAGAGGGCGTGATCATTGAAGCACATCGGGATCCTCAGAAAGGGGTTGCTGCAACATTGGTGATTACCAATGGAACACTCCACAGTGGCGAATATGTTGTTGCAGATTCTGCAATGGCACCGGTACGCATTTTCGAAAACAGCGAAGGTCACGCCATTACGGAAGCTTCTTTTTCTACTCCGGTGCGCATTATTGGTTTTGATTCACTTCCTCGCGTGGGAAGTGCGTTCCGCACGTACGAGAGAAAGAAGGATGCGGAATTGGCAAAATCACGTACTGTCACAACCGGCCCGGTATCTGAAGGATTAGACGATGATGATGAACGAACACTTATCCCACTTGTTATCAAAGCCGACGCGACAGGGACACTTGAAGCGATTGAACATGAATTGGAAAAATTGAAAAACGATCGTATTGTTATCAGTATCATTGCCGCAGGTGTCGGCGCCGTATCAGAGAGTGATGTACAAACTGCACTGTCTTCTTCACACGATGCAATTATTCTGGCATTTAATGTGGGAATTGATACGGCAGCAAAAGATGTTGCAATGCAACACGGGGAGGAGATCCATGCCTTTAACATCATTTACAAACTCAGTGAATGGTTAGCTACTGAAATTGCAAACAGAACACCCAAAGTTGAGACGATGGAGATCATCGGCTCAGCAAAGCTGCTCAAGTATTTCTCATCAATGAAGAACAAGTATGTTGTTGGCGGGAAAGTGAAAGAAGGGACTGTAAAGAAAGCGGCGATGGTGCGTATACTACGCGGCCACGACGTTATCGGTGAAGGGAAAATACTCAACGTGCAGGCAGGTAAACAGGACGTCTTGTCGATTGATGCAGGAGAGGCATTTGGGGCTCAGATTGAGTCAGATGTGCAGCTGCAAATTGGAGACATACTCGAGTGTTATGAATTGGTCGTGAAGTGATATGCACACGCAACGACAACAACAAGTATCGGAAATGCTCGCACATATTGCTGCAGATTATCTTGGAAAGGAGTCTAATCGACAGTCTCTCATTACGGTAACTCGTGCAGATATTGCTCCTGATCTATCAAAGGCAACAATCTACTTCACCGTTATGCCCGAAACATACCAGGAAGAAGCGCTCAACTTCACTAAAAGAAAACGCACCGAGTTTCGTACGTATGTAAAAGAGCACACCAGCTTACGTCGTCTACCCTATTTTGATTTTGAAATAGATTACGGAGAGAAGCACCGACAGCATCTGGATACGTTGTCCGCGTAACAAATCACTCAAAACTGCCGGTGACCCAGTCCATTTCTCCCTGCCAATTCCTTCCCGGACAACTCCATCCCGGACTGCTTCTGTGCGGTCGCCCGCTCGTTTCCATATCAGTTACACCCAGTACATAAAATGCTCCCTTGGAAGCCGGGCATCCGTAGCTTCCGGCTGCATATCGATAGTATCGATATCCCGAGCAGTTACCGCTTGCGATTCTATCCTCCGGTGGGTTGGTCATGCTTTTTGCAGAAAGATTCCCGAGGAATGAAAGAGTTTGGTTGCCGACATCCCATCCGCCACAACCATCCGTATCTGACACCGGATACTGTCCGTTGTCGTCATAACTTAGCTCAAGCGCCGTCATCACCTGTCGCATATCGGAGAGTCGTTTTGCATCGCGTCCTTTCTCTCGAGCAGACGACAGACTCGCAAGAACCACACTTGAGAGCATGCCAATTATTGCAATGACCACGAGTAGTTCTATGAGCGTGAATCCTCTGTTTTTCATGGTGTGATTTCTGCTGGAACAAATGTATCATTCCCCTCTATGTTATCGTACCCTGCTCCACCTTTTTTTATCATGATAAAGGAAAAAATGATTCCGAGTACGATAACTCCTATGAGAATGTACGTTGCCTGTTCTCTATTCTTTGCAATACCATATCGTATGAGTATATCTTGATACGTTTTCCTCACCACACTTCGTGGTGCCGAATATACTGGTTCGTCAAAGGTAACTTTGTTCATATAAGTATTGTATCACGTATTTTTAGGTGAAATTGTTTGTGTTAGTATGGTGCAATCGGCTCGGTGGCGAAGTAGAAACGCTGGGGTTTGCAAAACCTCCATGCGCGGGTGCAATTCCCGCCCGAGCCTCACTGCCGAGGTGGTGGAGTTGGTAGACACGCGAGACTTAAAATCTCGTGACCTTACGGTCGCGCGGGTTCGAATCCCGCCCTCGGCACCAAAACAGAAAGAAAAATATCACGATCGATTAAGCAACCTGAGCGACTAGCACAAGTGTTGGATTATTACCACGGACAAACTTTTGAGATAAAAACTTTTCTTGATAAGAATCTAAGCGCGACCCTTGACAAACACATATTTTATATACATTATGTAGCTTGCCACCCACAGCCAATGGAGGTGAGAATGACGTGGCGAAGTACCATCTAACCTAGCTGCAGGAGCTATGCTCACAGCTAGAAGACACTGCTTTCTCCGAGTGGTCATAGGAAAAGCGGCGTAGACTACCCAACAAATCATATGCACGGCGCAGAACTGGGGCGTGAGTGCGAGCGGTAGCAGGATACCAGAACAGCTTCTCGGGCCACCAAGAGCTTTGGCGAGAAGCAACCGCCGAGATGTGTCGAAAAGCGTTCAATGGACGTAATAAGGCACTCCGCCATACGGATAAGGGTTCTGGAGGTTTGCCCCAGTGCCTATCCTGCCGCCTGTAGTGGGTTGACCCGTGTCTCCACCTTGAGACGCCCACTGCTGTGTTAGCTCAAGTGCCATGCATGCCAAGTGGAGAGGTATGTGATGAGCTTGAGGATAAAATTAAAATGGAGGATGTTCACGCAGCGCTGACGTGAAGCAGTCGCCCAGCCGAGCAATCGGACGCCGACACCACGTCCCTACTGCGTTCTCCCAATGAGTCCTTGATTGGATGTGCGACGACCAGTCGCCAAACTTGACCGTCTTCAATGGCGGTCTTTTTTATATATAAACGAAACCCCCCGACAGTGTTAGTGTCGGGGTGTGAGCGCAGAGCGTTCAGAAGGTTCAGGCGAAGGCCTCGACCCGCTGGATGTGGCTGTCGGAGAGCGTGCGGTAGACCCACTGGCGTTGCTCGGCCGTCATCAGGTGGCGTCAGCCCTTCAGGAGCTTGGCGACCCAGTTCAGGCTCGGCCGGTTGCCGGTCGAGGACATCGTCCTCAGGACCTCGTCGATGGAGTCGTGCTTGGCGGGGTTCCCGTTCGGCTTGACGTGGGCCATCACGTTGCACTTGAGGGTGCGGGGTGTTTTGTTTGTTCGCGCGGAGCGCGGCATGACTAGTTCATGAAAACGGTTCGAGCAGCGTTGAATAAGGACACCAAAATAACTAAACGGCTCACCCTTATGAGCCGTTTATACTACTACTCTCAAACATTGAAAAATCGCCAAAATGCAGTACTATTGTCCTCACCGCCTATAGCTCAGTTGGTAGAGCAACTGCCTCTTAAGCAGTGGGTCCTTGGTTCGAGTCCAAGTGGGCGGACACGTTTGCTGTATAATGTAAACAAATGCCGGAGTGGTGGAATTGGTAGACACGTCAGCCTTAGGAGCTGATGCCGCAAGGCGTGGAGGTTCAAGCCCTCTCTCCGGTACCAGAATAAAATTTTTATCGCAATTTTGTTGGATTCTCCAACCCAAATGAGGAAAGAATTAATTGCACTATACCAAAGACTGTTGCCATGATAAAAATACCTGCAATTCCCCAAATCATATGATCACTTCCTGTTTTTCTCTTCTCAGGATTATCTGCGTTCCACAAGAAGGTGAGCATACCCCACATAAACAGGAACACTCCCGCTGAGAACAACAGTAATATAATGGGATCGATGATACTCTCAACAATCCCCTTCATGAGTCCCTCGACAGGTCGCATGAGCAGTGTCGTTAGTACGTAACGTTAATTTTAGGAGGAATGATTGGTGCTGCTCCACCTACTTTGAATGTTTCCTGCAAAATAGCGATGATGCCCCAAATACTCACCATCACGAAAATAGCGATAATTCCCATAATCATAGTACTAATCGCCTTTCCTCGCTTTTCTTTATCTTCCGCGTTCATCACGTACTGAGCAACGCCCCAGAAAAAGTACAATACCGCCAAGGCCAAAATGATTGGAATGATTGAGTTTATAATTTCACTGATAGTACCAATCGTGCTTGCAAGCGTAACGGCCTCTGCTGCCGCTGGAGCGAGCATCAAAGCACCTACCAATGTTGCGATTGTTAATCTATTCATTATGTTCCTACTAAAACTGATAATACGTATATACTCTCATGGTAGCGTACCTTTTGTGTCATACAAGTTCAGGGGTACAAAAGTGTGGATAGTTCTCATTACAGGCGATTCTCCAAAGATAGTGTCGCCTGCAAAATAGCGATGATGCCCCAAATACTCACCATGACAAAGAGTATAATGATCCCCCAAATCAGTGTATCCCTAAAGGCCTTCTTCTTCGCTGCATTCTGACTGTCATCGTATCCGAGCAAATGATGCGCCACTTTCCAAAAGAAAAAAGCAATGGCCGCACTAAACAGCACCATGGTTGCCGCGTTTATCCACCCCGTTAACATATTCACCAGCTCGGCAAAGTTACTCGGCGCTGCCTCAGCTACCGACTGCGGCATCAGAAGTGCAACAAATACCATCGCCATTTTATGCATTAGTACTCGCATACCCTATACACGAAGCAGTGGGTCAATGGTCCCCTTGATTAAGAGCGCCAATGCCCACGCACCCAAGAGAAGTGTCAAACCGACAATCGTCCAGAGGAAATTTAATTTTGCCTTCTTTAATTCATCCGAATTCCCTTGCGCAAGAATAAATTTAAAACCGGAATAGACGATGAAGAGAACGGCGACGGGGAATAAGATATATACCGTGACCCGCAGCAGCGCTTCAATGGCACTTGCAATTGAGGTGACGCCGATGAGAGGGTTCTGAAACTCCTGCGCATACATTACTGCCGGAAATGTCAGAAGTGCGGAAAGGAAGAAGGTTTTCATAACACCATAGTAACACATTAATTCACGATGACTTTGCGCGTACGTACGTAAAGAAGGCAAACAAAAGCACCAAGAGTGCAGCAGCTGACAATCCACTCAATGTGTTTCCCGCAATCTGTATCAGTGCCCACAGAGAAAATAGTACGGTTGCTGCGATTGTTGTCGTTACAAACTGATTCCTTGCAGTGCGCATCCTCTCCCGATTCCCTAACGCTGCAGTGAAGAGAAAGCCGGTGTACACAAAAAGCACTACGATGACTGGAGTTCCAATATAGATAATCCCCCGCACAAACCCGTAGAGAAGATCACGAATGAATTCAATGAGTAGTGGGTTTTGAAAGATTGCCGCATCAACCGATAGCGGAATCGATATGAGCGAGAGTGTGAGTACAAAACCACGAATCATATTATTTAACCAACCTACCGAGCTCCTGATGTGCCAACTGTACCGTATCTGAAAGCCGTAGCGCTCCTGAAGTCACATCCCCCACCATTCTGCGGAAAATGCGATTGGTGTCATCCGGATTCGGATCAAACCATCCCCGACTAATGAGTGCGGCATTTCGGAAGATAAGTGCCACAGGATCTTCTGGAACCTTTTTGAGTATATCGCGTCGTGGAGAAGGAACCTGCATCATTTCTGAGAATAACCGAGATGGCTCGGCGCTTGTCAAGAGCATCGCAATTGTCTGTCCTCCGTAAGGGTTGCGTGCTGCCTTGGGTACCGCAAAGGCGCTTACCGTCCCAAAAGTGAGTACTTTCTTGTTCTCTCCTCCTCTGATTTGCGGCACGGGTGCAACATCATAGTTAAGGTGCGGATTCTTCTCCTGTATGGTGTACGCTTCACTTGCATACCCGACATAGAGCGCCAGTTTCCCCTGCGCAAAGGCATCAATTGAATAGGGCATTGATCGATTCCATGAGTACACCGCCTTGATGGGGTTTGCAAACTCGGTATAGAATCGAACGGCCGTTTGTGCGGGATTTACTGTCGATGAACCATCAGGTAGTAACAATGAGTATAGTTTCCGATCTTCCCCTCTTTGAACGATCTCCCCTCCCGCCTGCATAATCAGCATTGCGATTATATCCTTGGCGTGCGCGACATTGTCGTACTCACCGAATGCGATTGTCGCACGCAGTACATTGTTCGCCTTGTCCCTTTGCGTAATCTTCTCAGCCATCCCGAAAACTTCATCCCAATACACGGGAGGTTGCGCGAATCCCGCTTCTGCAAAGATATCTCGGTTCCAATACAATACGAGTGGATCAATTGAAAACGGTAACGCTCGTAACCCTTCAATACTCATAAACATCTCTGATTCATCAATGTACGTATCTTTGAATGTTCGTTCAGAAATGGTTTCGTAGGAGAACGGTTGCAACTTGTTCCAATTGCGGATGAGGTTGGCTTGATTGATTATGAAAAGATCAGGACCCGTACCATCGGCCAACGCCTCTGCCAATCGTCCTTGAAACACCGTCTCTGGAACTTCCTCATACACTATATTTTGAACCTCCGTATTGGTTTCCCCCAACAAGCGCACATATTCCTCGAATCGGGAGGCGTTGTAGGTTCCCCATACCACCACCTCACCTATTTCTTGACCTCGCGATCCTCCGGAGAGTCCCGCAAATACAAATACGGCAACTACGATGAAGAAGGCGAATGCTCCAAATATTACTATCTGAAATATACTTTTCTTTTGATGCATACTTAGTCTGTTTTATACTACCTCCTGTGCAACGGTTTTCTCCGCGAAATCATTGACCGTTTGTGTTTGTTTAGTGAAGAGTACACCATAGTGGTGCTCACCTGCGTCAAAATCACGCGTGGGTGCAAACCCGTGATCAGTACAGAGCACTGTTGCCGCCTTTTGTGTAAAGACCATTTTCTGTGGTGGACCAAGTCCACCAAATGAATCCGTCCAATCAACGAGTGCGAGTATACCTGCAGGTTTTAAAACCCTCCATGCCTCTTTCAGTACACGAATCTTATCATCCACTTGAAACAGAGTGTTTGCGATTACGACGGCATCGAGCAGTCCGTCTCGAATATCGACACCGTCGACCGATTCCATATCTCCCCATACAACATGTACGTTTTCATAGCCCTTACTCTTGAGATTACGATGTATCTTGGTGAGTAAATCCCGTTGTACATCAACTGCATACACCGCGCCCGATGGCCCGACCAATGCGGCTAATGCTTCAGTATAGGCGCCTGATCCAGCACCTAAGTCGGCGATATACATCCCTTCACGAAATCCCATTTGATGCACGTTGTGTTTGGGGTTTGCAAATGCACCCGCTCGTCTTCTAAGCGACGTGTGCTCGCGCATTTCACCATTTTGCGATATTTCATTCATTAGGTGTTAGTATACCGTACGGTTCTTAGAGTGACAGAAAACTATTCCCCACCTTCTTCGAGAGTAATCATAGATGCAATCGCATCACCCGAGCGCAACTTCATAATGCGCACTCCTTGGGTTTGTCGTCCTTGTAACTTCACTTCATCCAAGCTGGTTCGAATAACCTGCCCCTTGGTTGAAATTGCCACCAACTCGCCTCCCTCTCTTTCGATGACTTCAGCACCGATTATTTCTTTCGTCTTTGCGGTGATTTGTGCAGTCTTGATTCCCGTCCCCGCTCGCTTTTGCACCTTATACTCACGCATTTGTGTCTTCTTCCCATATCCAGTACCTGAGAGCACAAAAAGTGCTTTTCCTTTCGAGCCCTTCTCAACCACTCCCGCACCGATAACTATGTCTTCCCCTCCAAGCTTAATACCGCGCACACCAGATGCGGTACGTCCCATTTCACGAACATCGCCTTCCTTGAATCGAATTGCTTGTCCATTCTTCGTCACTAAAACCACATCATCTTCGGTATTTAAGAAGTGTGCGGAAATGAGTTTGTCTGTACCATTTAACTTAATTGCAATGAGTCCGCTTTGTCGCACGTCATGAAAATGCTCTGCTGCTGTTTTTTTGATCGTACCTGCTCGGGTAACCATCAAGAGCGAGAGTCCGTCACCCTTCTTAATCTCCTTTGGCATGGGAAGCACTGAGGTTACATGCTCGTCTTGATCCAATTGCAGGAAGTTCATAATTGACTTTCCTTTGGTTGAACGTTTTCCTTCCGGTATTTCATACATCTTCGTCTTGTACACCTTCCCCTTGTCGGTGAAGAAGAGTAGTTCCGAATGTGCACCTGCAGTCAAGAAAGTCTTTACCACATCCTCTTCTTTGGTGTTCATATCAATCACACCAACACCGCCACGTCTTTGCTTGCGATACTCTGATGGGTTAGTGCGCTTCACATATCCTCCTTTGGTGAGCACCAGTGCGTACTCCTCATCAGGAATGAGATCTTCCATGGAGAAATTTTTGGTTCCTTGCTTCATAATCTTGGTGCGTCGCTCATCACCAAGACGATCCGCAACTTCCCGTAACTCCTTCTTGATAACAGTGAGTATCTTTTTCTTGCTCTTTAAGAGCCCTTCAAGCTCGGCGATGAGTTTCTTGAGTTCGACAAGTTCCTCATCAATCTTTTTTCGTTCAAGGTTTGCCAGTTTTTGTAATCGCATTTCCAAGATAGCGGTTGCTTGCAGCTGAGAGAATGTAAATGTCTTCATCAAACCAGCGTGAGCCGCAGGAACATCTTTGCTCTTTTTGATAAGGGCGATAACCTTATCAATATGGTCGAGTGCCTTCTTGAGTCCGAGAAGAATGTGCTCTCGTGCGTTTGCCTTATCCAAATCAAACTGGGTTCTTCGGGTGACGACACTAACCCGGTGCTCAATGTACGTCTCGAGCATTGCCTTAAGTGCCAGTGTTTTTGGAACACCGTCTACCAGCGCGACCATATTGTAGTGGAATGTTTCTTCAAGTTGCGTGTGTTTGTATATATAGTTGAGCACTGATTGCGGGTGTGCGGTTCCTTTCAAATCAATGGCGATACGAATGTCTGTGGTTGACTCATCACGAAGACCTTTAATACCCTCAAGTTTCTTTGCGTGTACTAGATCGGCAATCTTTGAGATGAGAGTTGCCTTGTTTACGCGGTAAGGTATTGAGGTGATGATAATTTGGAAATTTCCCTTTTTATTCTCGACAATCTCGGCCTCACCGCGCACCACAACACCGCCACGTCCCGTCGTGTACGCATGAGTAATATCTTTCTGATTAAAGGCGACACACCCTGTGGGAAAATCCGGTCCTTTGACAAACTGCAACAGATCCTCCGTGGTACTCTTTGGAGTATCAATCAAGTGCACCACTGCATCTGCCACTTCACGAAAGTTGTGTGGCGGAATATTGGTTGCCATACCAACGGCGATACCAAGTGTTCCATTGAGCAGAAGGTTTGGTACGGCGGCAGGAAGCACTACCGGCTCTTCGTGCTGATTGTCAAAGTTAGGACGAAAGTCTACGGCATTCTTTCCAAGGTCACGTAGCAGTTCCATTGCCATTGGGGACATCTTCGCTTCAGTATACCGATATGCGGCTGGGGGATCGCCGTCAATCGAACCAAAGTTCCCTTGTCCAATGATCAATGGATATCGCATGGTAAAGTCCTGCGTCAAGTTCACCATAGAGTCATAGACGGCGGTGTCTCCGTGTGGGTGGTATTTACCAATCACATCACCAACAACCGTGGCCGATTTCTTTGTCTTTGCTTGCGGTGTGAGTCCGGAACTGTGCATTGCAAACAAAATTCTGCGGTGTACCGGCTTTAATCCATCACGAACATCCGGAAGGGCACGTGAGGTAATAACGGTCATAGCGTAATTGATGTACGCCTCCTTCATCTCGTCGGAAATTCCTTGCGGGATGATTCCCTTCTCTTCCTTTGGTGTGTGTTCTTCTTTTTTTGTCATATTTATTCTTGTGTGGGTCCTAGAATAACATTTTGTGCTTCTACGGTACCATCGTTATCAACCGATATTTCAACGACCGTGGTGGTCGGAATTTCGCTGGTAAACGTCCGTGCATCGAGTGTTTGTCGTATCTGCTCGTATTGAGCTCCAAACTCACTTATCGCAGCAGAGAAGTCGGTGGATATATCCGGCTCGGAAACCACTTGACTTCCACCTTCCATGCGTACCACACCACTTCCCCGGAAAAAAAATGCACCCCAGAGCACAAAGAGGACAAGCGCAACCGCACCGGCAACCATGGCAGAGAGTGCCATCCTCTCTTCTTCTGATCGTTCGCGCATTTCGTCAATAAACTTCATGCTATGACTTTAGTACTACCACTTCCCCGTTTTTACCTTCAAGATCTTTTCTCTTAATCGTCAGCTTCTCAATGGGCTTAACGTCTTCTGCTCCCCATTCCTTTAAAAAATGCTTGAGTGAATCTTTTGCACCCATACCGTCGTAGTGTATCGGAATTACCACCTTTGCCTCAAATGCAACCGCGAGTGAGTGTGCTTGCGATGGTTCAAGTACCCCCTCTCCTCCTATGGGAATACATACGATATCAACGCTATCCATGTCTTCCGTTATTGTGGCACTCGCTTTTACATCTCCCAGTGCTCCCAGAAAAAGAATATTCATATCTTCAAGACGCACAGTGTAAATGGTGTTGATGCTCGCATCTCCATAGGTTGATTTCGAAGCGAATCCTTTTACAAACACTCCCTTGATTTCATACTCCCCCGGTCCGTCAACAACAAATTGTTCTTTACCGTCACGAGATACTTCACTAATTCCGTTACAATCGGGATGGTTGTACGATACAAACGCAATATCCGCACCAAAGCGTGTCGGTGCAATGTGTGACTGTTTTGAGATGGGATTGAAGGCGAGTGTCATATCGCCGAAACTGATTCGTATAAACTCCCCTTTGTGATGTGTGATAATCATATATATAATGTCGTATGAAATCCGCATGTGACGCTCATGCGGTTATACCTACACTATAGCATACATACGCCTCATACTTAATTGCATTTTACGGTAATCAGCGTATAGTACACGTACCCTGCACAACGGGGTTTTATTAACCATTTGTACATACCTTACTAACCCTTTTGTACGCGTAACTTGTTTCAAGACCTCAGGTACAAAATACAAGGTATCTATTCTGTATATAATGATAAAAGAAAACGAAGCTCTCGACGAGGAGTCAAAGGGCAAGAAAGATTCTCCAATGAGTGCGTTGATGATGGATTTGCCCGCAAGTCCTGAAATAGGTGATTTGGTTGAGGGACCGGTGGTGGATATCGATCGCGGACGCATCTATATTGACCTGCATCCGTTTGGGACCGGTATCATATATGGACGAGAGTATCTCTCCGCACGAGATATTCTCAAAAATGTGAATCCGGGCGACACCGTCGCTGCGAAAGTATCTGGTATTGAAAACCCGGATGGATACATCGAAGTGTCACTTCGCGAAGCGCGACAAGCGCTCGTTTGGGGTGAAGCTGAAGATGCGCTCAAGAACAAAACCGCTCTTGAACTCCCCATAAAAGACGCGAACAAGGGAGGCCTTATCGTTGAGTGGCAAGGCATTCAGGGATTTCTTCCCGCATCGCAATTGGGACCTGAAAACTACCCTCGTGTTCCCGATGGCGACAAAGACAAAATTTTTGCTGAACTGAAGCAACTGGTTGGCAAGAAACTGAATCTCTTTGTAATTACCGCCGATGCGAAGGAGCAAAAACTGATTTTCACTGAAAAGACGGTAAATGAAGAAGAAAAAGCTGAGATGGTAGATAAGTATCGTGTTGGAGACGCACATGACGGAGAGATTACCGGAGCAACTGACTTTGGGGTGTTTGTAAAGCTCGAAGACGGACTTGAAGGACTGGTGCATATCTCGGAAATGGACTGGGCACTGGTTGAAGACCCCAAGGGACGATACAAGATAGGTGATACTGTTCGCGTTCAAGTCATTGAAGTGAAGGATGGAAAAGTATCCCTCTCAATCAAAGCACTCACCGAAGATCCGTGGAAATCGGCTGCACAGAAATTCAAAAAGGGAGACAAAGTTGATGCTGTCGTGATTAAACACAACAAGCATGGAGCATTGGCCTCAATCGAAGAGGGTGTCGCTGGTCTCGTGCACATTTCTGAATTCGAAAACAGCGAAGAGCTTCGCGAAACATTGAGTCTGGGCGGACGATACCCGTTCACCATTACCCTCTTTGATCCGGAAGATCACAAAATGACATTGTCTTTTAAAGATACTCCTTCAGCATAAGCGCCGGTGTTGTATTAATTAAACACATTCATCGCGCTCGCTACCCCTTGTGAGAGAATATGATTCAGTGCGTCATGTGTTTTCTTCACCACATGCTCAAGTGTCTCCTGTTCCTTCCTTGAGAACTGTCCGAGTACAAAATCTTGCATTCTCTGCCCGCTTGGCGGCTTTCGCATTTTTCCAAATATGTTGGTGGGGGCAATACCAATACGTACTCGTATAAATTTTTTGGTTTTGAGTGTCTTGATTATCGATTCAACTCCCTTGTGTCCCCCGCTGCCACGATCAACGGCAATCCGTATACGTCCCAAGGGAATATCAACATCATCATGTACGACGATAAGATGTGCTGCATCTTTCACATCCTGAACTGCCTTCCCTGAATTGTTCATATACGTGTCAGGAATAATTATTGCCGCATCCGTATCACTTGTGCGCATGAAATATTCAACCGCGATCCTCCCCGCATTATGTCGCGTGTGCGCATACTGCTCACCGGGGTTTCCGAGTCCTACAATTACCCACTGCATGTGGTTAGTGTACCGAAAGTCACATCCGGAGACAAACAAAACTTTGCGTCAAGAGATTCCCGTGTAGTACAATCTCTTCATGCACACTGATTCACCTCAAGAAACTCCTTTACACAAAGAAGACGAACATCAGGTGTCTCCAGAAAGTGAAAAAGCTTCCATTAAAAACCTTATCTTCTTCGCCCTTATTGTCGTTGCAATCGTTGTCCCTATCAGAACGTACATTGCAAAACCCTTCATCGTATCTGGTACTTCAATGTACCCGGCATTTAATACCTGGCATTATCTCATCATCGATCAATTACAGTATCGCTTTAACGAACCACAGCGCGGGGATGTGATTACCTTTCGTTTTGCGCAAAACAAATCTCAGTTTTTGATCAAACGAATCATCGGACTGCCGAATGAGACACTCTATCTTAAAGGCACAACGGTGACTGTCGTTAATGATGCATATCCGGACGGAGTGATACTGGATGAATACTACGTCAAGGAGGAAAATCAAAAAGAGAGTGATATGGTGGTGAATCTTGGCGATAACGAGTACTTCGTGATGGGTGACAACCGTCGAGTGAGCGCAGATTCGCGATACTGGGGGCCGCTTGAGCGAGAACGTATTGTTGGTCGTGCATATATACGCATATTCCCCCTCGGCGCGTTTGGCACAAACCCCGGAAGTGTTTCGTATACGTATCGCATAGATGAAGAAGAATAGTATGTTGCAAGTGAATCACACAAATTGCTCATCAACCGGCGAATTACTCGATCATTCATTGGATACCGTCGAATTCTACGGATTCAATCCACTTGAGGTGACACTCAAGCAACACAAACCTGCACGCGCACTCAAACCCAAAGCCACTCCTTCGTTTGTGATTCCTCTTGAACGGAAATTAGCAACGCTCACCAAGTCACTCGTTGCGCACGGCCTTCATCGCGGTGCAACGCCACAGTGTACCTATCAGCTTGAAAACGGTGGGACAAAAGTCGCATCACTCAGTCTTCACGTGGTTGGCAGTACCTCAGCAATCGCCGAAGGAATGGTTCTGGCAACTCTTACCAACATCGCGAGAGAAAACGGACTTCGTGACTATATCGTGCACATTAACAGCGTCGGGGACAAAGAATCTTCCGCTCGGTATATTCGAGAACTAACGACATACCTGCGCACACACCTTAACGACCTTCCGGGATATGCGCGAGATGAGATGCAAAGTGGTAACATCGTTCGTGCGTTCACTAAACTCGCGGAAAAGCAACACGAGCTTGCCGGCGAAGCACCGAACCCCATGGAATATCTTAATGATGAAAGTCGTGCACATCTTCGCAACGTGCTCGAATATACCGAGAATATGGGCATTCCGTACGAGCTTAATCCCACCATTCTCGGGAGTAGCGATTGCTGGCAACATACACTCTTTGAATTGAGGATCCCTGATGATGGTGGCAACCATATCACCTTTGCACGCGGTGGACGCCATGATTCACTTGCACAAAAGACGTTCCGAGTTGAACTTCCGGTCGTCTCAGTGGTCATTGAGCATGAAATACGCGGAAGAACAAAGCCCAAAAGAAGAATGCGCGTTGATCCAAAATTCTTCTTTGCACAGTTAGGGCCGCAGGCAAAGATGAAGAGTTTTTCAGTACTGGAGCACCTTAAGACATCTGGTGTACCAATTGCGCAGCAGGTGGCTCTTGAGAGTATCGGTGATCAATTGCAAGACGCCGAAACGCGCTCTGTCCCCTATACGGTAATCATGGGACACAAAGAGGCACTGGAAGATACCGCCATCGTACGGAATATGCATGACCGCTCACAGGTGGTGGTTACCCTTGCTCAACTCCCCGGATATCTGAAACGACTGAAAGTGTAGGGGTGTCTTTGCAAAACAGTACCCTTGTGGTACAGTAGTGCACCATATGGCAGTAAATATACAGGTAGAAAAAACAGGAAGCGAGAATACCGGTGCTGTGTTGCGTAAATACACACAGCGTATGAGGAGTGCCGGACTCGTTCAGAAAATGCGGAAGATTCGATACCGATCACGCCCACTTTCACCTGGTGCTCGAAAACGTGCGGCGTTACGCAAGATACAGCGTCGAGCGGATTTTGAACAGCTCATCAAAGAAGGAAAACTTTCAGAAAACGTACGCGGAAAGCGTGTGAAGTGGAGAAAGTAATGCACCGAGTGCCCGCTATGTTTGCACTCTCAAACAGAACAACACTGAAGACACGTATTCCCTTTGAGCGTATAAAGGATGCTATTTTGGGAAAAAAGTATGACCTTTCCCTTGTCCTTATGGGAGATACTCTTGCCACTGGTCTTAACAAGACACACAAAGGTCGTAAGGGGCCAACTGACGTGCTCTCTTTTCCTTTGGATCGTCATGAGGGTGAGATTTTTATCAACGTTCGCCGTGCAGAGCGCGATGCCAAGTCCTTCGGACATACTCCTCGACAACACATCGCTTTTTTATACATCCACAGCTGTCTGCACCTTGCGGGTTTCGAACATGGTGAGGATATGGAGAAACGAGAGGATGCGCTGTTGCAAAAATTCATATAACTCGCTGAAGCGAGATGCCGAGCTCGGCATCTCGTCTCGCTCTGGCCAGAACGAGATTGTTGTGCAACCGCCTTGTTTGAAAGGCCCCTACCTAAGCGCTACAATGGACTAATGCGAAAGAATACCGTAGTGGGAATTGACGTGGGCACGCACACAGTGAAAGTGGTTGTTTCTCATATACAACACGATGGAGCACCTCCGCATATCATTGGAACGGGATCTGCAGTTTCTCGCGGGCTGCGGCATGGGTATATTGTCAATCAACAGGATATTGTTGAAAGTATTCGACGAGCTGTGGGGAAAGCACAAGAGGAATCCGGTGTGAAAATTAATCGTGCCTACGTATCTATTGGTGGCGCCGGATTGGAAGCAAAATATTCCCATGGAGAGGCAATTGTCAGCCGTGCCAATGCGCAAGTTGCGGACATTGATACAGAAAATGCACTGGCTGATGCCGAGGATCGTATTAGTCGGGATTTGATAAACCGGAAAGTGATTCATGCCATCCCCGTATCATATTTGCTTGATGGGCAGCCCGTTTTGGGAAACCCCGTTGGTATGCACGGATCAAAGCTTGAAGTGGAAGCACTGTTTGTGACCGTCCTTGAACAACATGTTCACGACTTGGTTGCCGCGATTGAAGCGGTAGGTATTGAGACGGTTGATATCATGGCCACTCCAATCGCCACCAGCTTGGTAACGCTCACTAAACAGCAAAAAATGGTCGGGTGTGTCCTTGCAAACATTGGTGCAGAGACACTCTCGGTGGTGGTATTTGAAGAAAACACTCCCATTTCCCTTAAAGTATTTCCGCGAGGATCGACTAATATCACCAACGATATTGCCCTCGAGATGCGCATTCCCCTAGCAGAAGCTGAGCAAATTAAACATGGAACTGTCACTGGATCCATCGTTTCGCAAAAAAAGTTGGATGATATTGTGGCCTCCCAACTGAAAGAGATGCTCAACTCGATACAATCTCATCTTAAAAAAATTCATCGTGCAGGGCTGCTTCCCGCCGGTGTCATCCTCACGGGAGGTGGTTCAAGTATTGAGCGCTTTGAAGATCATGCGCGAAATGTTCTAAAGCTCCCTTCAGAGATTGCCGGGCTTCGTCTTGGAGATCAACGACTCAAAGATGCCTCATGGGCAGTGGCGTATGGCCTCTGCATCTGGGGAGCGTCTGGAGATACGGACACTATTGGTGTGGAGAACGCGCGCGAAGCTGGAGCGAAGTTCTTCTCCTGGTTTAAGCAATTCTTACCATAGAACTTCAACGTGTACATACTTCCCTTTGTGTATACCCCTTGGTATCATATTACGTATTACATGACCATTGTGGTTTGTAGGGATGTCTGTTCTTTCTTTTCCTACAGGCCGTTTTTAATTTAATTTCAACGCATATGAAGCAGGTAAAGCCAGAAGTAGAAGCATTCGCACGCATTCGCGTAATCGGCGTTGGTGGTTCCGGAAACAATGCGATTGATCATATGATCAACTCGAAAGTACAGGGTGTTGATTTCATTGCCATCAATACCGACTCGCAAGTGCTGCATCATACGAAGGCAAAGAAAAAAATCCACATCGGAAAAAATCTCACCCGTGGATTGGGAACGGGGATGAATCCGGAACTCGGACGTCGAGCCGCTGAAGAAACCAAGGAAGAAATTCATGAAGCGATCAAGGGATCGGACATGGTCTTTGTCACCGGCGGCATGGGTGGTGGAACGGGAACCGGGGCTGCACCCATCGTTGCACAAATCGCACGGGAATCCGGAGCACTCACTATAGGGATTGTCACCAAGCCATTCTCTTTTGAAGGACAGCAACGGGCTCGGCTTGCACGAGAAGGTGCCGATAACTTGAAAAAGGAAGTTGATGCACTCATCTCAATTCCCAACGATCGTCTACTCGCTTCAGTGGATGCAAATACGGGGATAAAGAGTGCGTTTGCAATGTGTGACGACATACTGCGACAAGCGGTTGAAGGTATTTCAGACCTTATCACCACTCCGGGAATCATTAATGTTGATTTTGCTGATATTCGTGCCGTCATGGAATCAGCTGGTTCCGCCCTTATGGGCATGGGTCTTGCCGCCGGTGAAGGACGTGCCACCAAAGCGGCACATGCAGCGATTCAATCTCCTCTTCTGGACGTATCAATATCAGGAGCAACGGGCGTGTTGTTTGCGGTATCAGGTGGTGACGATCTCTCAATGCTTGAAGTGCAAGAAGCGGCTAATGTTATCACTGACTCGGTGGACCCGGATGCGCGCATCATTTTTGGCGCCATTTCAGATGATTCCCTTAAGAAGGGACAAATTAAAATTACTGTGATTGCCACAGGATTCCCTGAGACGAATAACAAGAATGATGATCGGAAGACTTCATTCTTTGGTGGAGTTCCTGAGAAGAAAGAACCCGTCGTGCCTTCCGCCGAATCTGCAATTCATACCACGAGCGATCAAAAAGAAAAAGTTGCTACACCCAAACCGGCCGCTTCCGAGAAAGAGGTTGTCCAAGAGAAGGAGCGTCCGCTTGATGAAGACGATGACGATTGGGGCGCAATCCCCTCATTCCTGAAGCGCTCAAAGCTCAAATAGTGTTATACTTCTCCGCATATGTATGACGTCGCAATTCTTGGAGGTGGTCCCGCTGGAGTAACAGCGAGTATTTATGCCGCACGAAAAAAACTCAAAACCATCTTTCTCGCAAAGGAATGGGGAGGGCAGAGTAACGTATCTGCTGATATTCAAAACTGGATTGGCACACCACATATTTCAGGAGGTGATTTGGCGAAGAATTTTGAAGCGCATCTGCGGGAATATGCAGCTGATGTGGTAGATATGCAGATACCTGCAACCGTCACCGGGGTGGTTAAGACCAGCGAGGGCTTTAGTATTACCACCGAATCAGGAGAAACGTACGAAGCGAAAGCTGTGTGTGTAGCAACCGGATCACGAAGACGAAAGCTCATTGTACCCGGCGCAGATGAATTTGAACACAAGGGACTTACCTACTGTGCGACGTGCGATGGTCCGCTCTTTACCGGAAAGAACGTAGTGGTGATTGGAGGAGGAAATGCGGGTTTTGAAACTGCCGCTCAGCTTCTTGAGTATACACAGCACGTAACGTTACTTGAGCACAATCCCGCTTTTAAAGCAGATGAGGTAACGGTTGCAAAAGTGATGAAGCATGAGAAATTCACGGGTCTGACGAACGTGGATATAACAGAAATTCGTGGAGAGGCGCTCGTAAATGGAATCACGTATAGAGATAACAAAACTGGGAAAGAAACAGATATGAACGTTGAGGGAATCTTTGCTGAAATTGGCATGATTCCAAATACCGATATGGTGGCCGATCTTGTTGACCGCAACGAACGCAATCATATTATCACCGATCCCTATACGCAAAGGACCAGCATGGAAGGTGTGTGGGCGGCAGGAGACTGTACTGATGGTCGCTGGCATCAAAATAACATCGCCGCAGGAGATGCCGTGAAAGCTATCGAAGATATGTACACCTTTTTGCGCTAGTATGAGAAAAGCCGAGATTTTTTTCACCTCGGCTTTTCTTCATACACTTATTCCCCCATCATGGCGCGTCTGAAGGTATCGCGCTTTGCATATAGAAGAGTGAGTATGCCAAGTACTACGGCAAGGAGGGTGAGTATGTATGCTACGTCGTTTGTGCCCGTATACGGCACTTGATTGAGCGCAACGTATGTTGCGGTAACTGTCGGTACTGTGGGTGAGTATGTTGGCGCTACCACTCCTACAGGATTCATGGTCGCACTACAGGTTTTAACCACTCCATTTCCCCACTCGGCTCTTAAATTAAATACTCGTGAGAACCCCGTGTTGGGAACGACCCGGGACCCGGTATTACCAACGTTTCCAATACCCTGATCGATTGATACGCGCGCAGCGTTGCCCGCATTCCATGAAAGAATTCCCGTTCCGCCCGGTACAACGTAATCAGGGTTGACCCACAATGAGCATGTTTGTGCTGGTCGTACCGCATTCCAAATGTTGGTGTTATTAAACGAGTACGAAGAAACCGGTTGTGCGGTGACTGTACACGTTGTCGTACCACCATATCCGTAGGCGTTGAGCGTGTAGGTGGTGGGAACACTTGGATACACCACAACTGCATCAGCATCTGTCACTGAACCAATGTTGGTGATGGTGACTGTATGTGCATCATACGCTTTCCAAGAAAGTGTTGTTCCCCCGTTGTTTGAAGGTTGTACGATAGTATTAAATACACATCGAGGAGCGTTGATTGCTGCGTCTGCACTCATTGGTGCCGAGAGAGTGATTATCCCGAATACGAGCGCAACAAGTGTTGCTGTTTTAGTAAATGTCATGCGCTGATTATAAATTAATAAAGCTCCTTTCAAAGAAAAGAGCTGCTGTCATACATACTTATAGAGAAATGGACCTCTAACAAGCGTGACATGATTATATCACGGGTATAGCATTAGTGTCAATGGTGCGCGGTAAGGGACTCGAACCCCTGACCTCCTCAACGTCAATGAGGCGCTCTGGCCAACTGAGCTAACCGCGCGTTTAGGTGAACATTTCACACAACTTTAATAATCTTTCTCTGCCCTACGTATACTGTCAAGCGGACCTACCATACTGAGAAAAATTCTATTGTCATTCCCTATTCGTAAAGGAGCGAGTACAGAATCAATATCAACTATTTCTACAGGATCATCCACGCCCGAACCTCCCTTATGAAAACACACGTGCCTACCCGATGTATCTTTACCTAGAAAAATAAAGGTATGGTCTCTGTGCATATCTTTATTTATATATTCTCCTACTTCTTCGTTTGCCAGAATTCGTTCAATGAGTTCATCTGCTTTCTCTATCTCCACATTAAACATATGTACAATGGAAGGAGCTGATTGTAATGTCTCATGGAGATGAAAATCATCACTCGTGCCCACCAATGGAGAGATACCTAAATCGAGCATGGCAATAACTTCTCTTTTTAATTCCGGTATTCCCGAAATACGTTCTCGCTCTTGTGCATTATCTGGATCGTAATTTCGAATATCAACCAAACTGGCCATTTTTGACAAGTCCTCTGGATGTCTTGCAAGCCAAGCAATCTTTCTACAATTTATAGAAGCAAACCTTTCTTGAAGAGGAGTTATTTTCCCTTCCTTAAAAGATTTATCCACCTTTTCTTGCACTTTCAGTGCAACACTCATCGCTAATCCTAAATTGTTATCTTCTATCTCTATGTAACTTCCGGATGGATCAGTAGCAATCCATGAATCTCCCCTCTTGCTGAGAGAAAATTCCTTCCGTTCTACCGCTTCAAATCGAGAAATATCTATATCAGAAAAACCAAAACGTTCCATAATGAACAGTATACCTTATAATCTGTG
>DFOX01000002.1:31467-94875 GCA_002376945.1 Patescibacteria group bacterium UBA3530 | reverse complement strand
GGACCGCGCTTCTTGGTGCAGTGGTAGTAGGTGTAGTAGTGGATATTGCCATTCTTCTGGTGCTTTTCTTTGTCCTCGGCCGTGATGCCACATCCACACTCTCCACAGAACATCATGCCGGTGTATGCGAAGCGGTGTCGGCGTGGTCGGGCGATGCCTTTCCGTCCGAGCACGGCAAGTATCTGGTGATGCTCTTCTTCGGTGATCATGGCCGGATGTTTGCCCTCGTGCCAGTTACCGCTTCCTTTCGGGTACTCGAAGATGCCGCAGTAAAACGGATCGGTTAGGAGCCGGTAAAAGGTACTGCGTGCCATCGGCTTGCCGTTTTTCATGCGGAAACTCATTTCGTCTTTGGCGATGCGTGCCGCTTCCACTGCATTGCACTCTTTGCGCATGACCATTTCAAAGAGCTTGCGCAGCTGGTCAAAGCGCTTCTTGTCTTTCTTGATGATCTTCATGCCTTTGGACCGGTCGGGCGTGTTGAGGTAGCCCACCGGTGCCGGACACGGATACCAGCCCATCTCCACTTTTCGCCTCAGTCCGCGCTTTACGTCCACGCCTTTGGTGTCGTTCTCAAGCTTCGCCTGGCTACACAGCAGGTTCAGCAAGAATTTATCATTGGGCGAGTTGGAGAATGTCTGCCCGGGCACTTTCACTTCTTTGAGTTTGCCGATGTCGAGTAGGTAGATGACGTGTCCGGTGTCCACCGAGTTTCGTGAGAGTCGGTTCGGATTCCACAGGATGATGCCGTCTGCTTCTCCTTTCTCTATCCGCTTGATCATTTCGCCGAAGACGGGTCGGCCAGGTGCTTTTGCTGAATAGGACTCTTCCAGTACTTCTTTGATGTCGAGTTTCTCGCGCTTGGCGAGAGCGATCAGTTCTGATTTCTGTGAGTCAATCGAGAGCACCTGCCGATCTTCCTGTTCTGATGATTTACGAACGTAGAGGAAATATTGGGTGCTTTCGTTGGTCATTGTAAATATTTATCTATATTAGTTTGATGCTCTGCATAGGTTGCGGAGCAATGAATAATGCCTTCACTGTCGTGAAGATAGTAGAAGCAATTTGTTTCTTCCGGATACAGCACTGCTTCGATAGCTTCTTTGCCGGGGTTTGCGATCGGGTGCGGAGGGAGTCCTTTGTAGAGGTAAGTGTTGTAGAGCGAATCAATGTTCTGTGTGTCTCCTGCAGAAAGTGGTTTCCACCAATCATCTATGCCTCGGTACTCTACGCTCGGTTGGAGCATTTCTGAATTAAAGCAGAGATCGTTTTCGGGATTCCGCGCGTAGCTGTCAGGATCTTCACAGGGATCGTCTTTGTACGCCAGTCGTGTGTCGCGTGCATACTGGACCGTCGCGTCTATATCGAGTTTCTGATCATTCAAAAGTCGGTTCCAAAGAATACCTGCAATAAGCGGCATGTCTTCTTTCCCGGCTGCTTCTCGTTGCACAAGCGATGCAATCTTGAGGAGTGTCGTCCATTTTATATTTTGTGCAGTTGCTTCATTGAGATATGGTGCGAACTCTTCGTTGAATTTTGATCTGAGTCTGTCTGCAACCGCTTCCAGTCCCTCATCCACCGGAATGAGGTAGGTGTCCGGAAAGTACACGCCCTCCACTTCGTCGAATGTCATTGAGGTGTAGGTGTTTACCCAGCTGCTTTTCTCTTGGCCAGTCCAGCTGAGTGTGTCTCCAATGAGTTCTGCAATCTGTTCTTTACGCAATCCCTCGGGAATGACAACCCATTTCATGTACGGACCCTTCTTGAGTACGCTCGCAACCTCCCATGCGTTCATGCTCTTCGAGATCTTATATGCGCCGGGTTCGATGTCTGTATTGCCGAGTGCGATACGGAATCCGAGTTCGCTTCTGATGTAGTATTTCTCTTTCAGTTCCTCGATTGTCTTTTCTTGTATTTGATCACCAAGTCCGAATGGAATGGTGAATTGCTGTGACTCCGTGTTTTTATATGGTGCTCCAAAGAGACCCCAGGTTAGGAAAATACCAACTGCAACAATCGCAAGAGCAATACCTGCGCCGATTAATATCTTTTTGTTGAATGTGGGTTGATTTTCCATATTACTTACAACACTGGTCCCAATGCCCGAAGAAGTCAAACGTGCGTCTCCTGTGGGCACGAATCCTGTTTTTAAGGGGTCTGCACCAGCTCGTTTTCTGCATTGCACCAGTTTCTGAGCATTGTGACTCCTGGTGAAATTATATCGTTTTTCTTTCTCTCTTGATATCTCTTTTGTTTAAGCGATTAATTTGTTCTGAGTGTCTAATTTCCACCCCCGTTTTGCCCAAGTTTTACCCAACCAAA
The DNA here is from genome assembly GCA_002376945.1 of Patescibacteria group bacterium UBA3530. Classification (GTDB taxonomy): domain Bacteria; phylum Patescibacteriota; class Minisyncoccia; order Phycocordibacterales; family UBA2100; genus UBA2100. Next base: position 92,553 of record DFOX01000002.1, on the reverse strand, counting down.
CTGGTGAAGTTTTGGTGAAGCGTTGGTGCAATTTTTGGTACAGATTTGGTCCAGTGTTGGTACAGTTTTTCAATTTGCTTCGTGCCTACTGTGCGGGCACGACTAATTCTTTTTGAAGACTTTTGAGATTTCTTCGACGAGCCAAGCTACCAAGTTGTCTAGAATCATGACGATCTTTTTCTTATCAGAGATCGGCTCAATGGCGAGCTTTAGTATTTCGTACATTTCTTCCTTTTTCTCCGGATAGTATTCTGAGAATCCCTCGTAACATGGGTAGAGATCACGAGTGTACTTCTGTGATCGCTCCATCACCAACTCAAAGCCGGACCGTATGATTCGCTTCATGATCCAAGTACAGCGCCGTTTTATTTCTTCATCCGTGTGATCTTCTTGTAACCACTCTTTTGTCTTGTTGATTTCTCGCTCGATTCCTTTGATGTGCTGTGCCGTCTCTATTCCGGGCTTTAGCGAAGGAAGTGTTTCAGCAAGATTCTCGCCATACACACAAATACTTTGCGTCTTAATCATTATCCGATCACCTTTGTGATCTTCTAGTTCTTCAAGCGGTATGGCTCCGATTTCAACTCCCACGATGAACGGAAATTGTGTGGTCATTTCTCTTACGAAGTCCTTTGACCATGAGGTGTCGATGTCGTCATATGGCAGCGTAACGACCGCAAAGCTATCTATATCTGAGATGTTGTCTATAGCTTCACCTTTGGCTACTGACCCTCTGATGTAGACACTATGTAGATGCTCGCCAAAGTGCTTTTGGTACGCTTCTTTTACCATCTCAACTGCTGGTAGCCATACACTTTGTATCTTTTCTGGTGATGTGGTGTTCACAATAAAGCCGTCAGCGTCAGTCTGAAGGAATGATCCAATTGGCTTTACTGTGTCCATTGAGGATGTCATGTGCCTATTTTATCACTTTTGAGTAATTAACTCCTGCGATTCATTCGGAACGAATTCATTAATTCTTTTTTCTTAATATTTAACTCTCTTATTCGGGGGTCCGGATGGTGCTCTTGTAAGGGTTCATTCCGTTCTCTACCAAGAGCACTTTTTGCACCCTTGGTTCTTGCGATTAGGTGCGTGCATGTGAGACGATAAACAGTGCCACCATAGCGAACACCATTGGCGGACCTTTCGCGTCTCGTCTCTATAAGTCCCATCTCCACAAGCTTCTTTCGTGCGCTCTTGCATACGCGCGGTGATAATTTGTACTGTTCAAATCCGCACATCGATCCATCTTTTGTAGTGAAGGTCTTATCGGTGTGCCAGAACCATCCGTCCTCATCTGCATAACGATTGTAGAGTTTGCAGAGAATTACGAAGAAGCCCTGCTCCGCGTGTGTCAGCTTCTCCATGATTGCTGGACTGTCGAAGAATCCATGCGGCACTTTGAAGAACCCTTTACCGGTTCGCTTGGGTTGCTTCGGCTTCATTTTTATCTTTATCGTTATCTTCCTGCGCACGCTTAGACGCAGATTCCCAGGCGAATTTGTAGAGATCTATCAGGTTGTTGGCACGGAAGACCGCCTCGCGTTCGGTCAACTGTGTGCCATAGCGCTTTTTGTAGAGAGTTTGAAACTCCTGTATTGCTTCGGCCGGGAGCATACTCATTCGTAGATCCTCGCTTTGAGGACCTGTAGTTGCTGGTAGTACTCGTTTGGCTCGACCGAAAGCTCGCGGTTGTAGAACCGCTCAATGTCCGTATCAAGCGCGGAGCTTCGCTTGAAGACGAATGTGACCCGTTTGGAGCTGCCTTTCTCTACCTCTGTGAGTGGGTGCCATAGCGCGAGAGCTGCAGCAAGTGCGAGGTTGTTGGTCGTATACCGACCTCTAGATGTTTCCATTTCATAATGGCAGTGCTTTAGTTAGTAAACGAAAAAGCGGACCAGTAGGGATATCACTAGTCCGATCAGTTCACTCGCTACGTATCTTTTTCTTATCGTTATCTACATCACTTTGTTTCCTCCGGAAACTTTGAAGTCAGGAAACAAAAAGACCGATGCTTAAGATGTGTCGCCACAGCGACAAGCAATCAGTCCAATCGAGAATCGTTTTTATCTTTATCTAAATCGTACGCCTTTTCGTATCTTTATGATACAAAATCCGGACCGGACCGCCAAGGGATTGTGTGGATAAAACAATTTATTTAAAACTTAGCTACGCCATCTAAAATGGGGTGTTGTCTGGCTCCTCGTCTTCATCATCTTCTTCAGAACCAGAATCTTCCTCGTCATCTGCCTCTTCAGGAATATCTTCTCCAATCTCTTTTTCAATCTCTTTAAATTCGTTTTCAATTTGAGCAAGTCTACTTTTAGATACTTTAATCAATTTGGCTGCCTCTCGTACTTTTTCTAAACCAGCTTCTACATCCACGTCCTCTTGCTCATCAAACCAAGTAACAATGGAATTAAGTTCTTCCAGAGATTTGGTAAGGTTTATCTCATCTTTTTTATCTTGATTTTTCGCCATATCTTTATTTTACATTTTTTACTTCTGAAGTAAATTTCCCGTCCGACAAATGAGTCTCTGTCTCGTCTCCCACACCAACATCTTTTGTTGATCGAATGAGCTTGCCGCCCGAGTACGAGAGACTATAGCCGAGTTTGAGGTTGCGTTCTGGATTGACGAGTTTTATGCTTTTTTCGACGGCATCCAATTCATTTGTGAGGATCTTAAACATCTCTTTCTGACCTGAACCAATTTGCATGGCAATTTTTGACAGAGATGTCTGTGTGGTTCCTAAATAGTTTTTCGATAATCGAATAATTTTTAAAGGGGCGCTCTGCAGATACCGTTTCCTTTCACGAATACTTGATTTCATACCACCAACGACACTTTGGAGCGCTGTACGGGCTTTATTTATCTTTCTTTCAAGTTCAATAAAGAACGAGCGAATTCTTGATGCTTTTACACTCAATGTCTTATTGGAGTTTGCTAAATCGTTCTGATAGGAACGCAGGGCAAAGTTAGAATTCTCTCGTATCGCACTAGTAACATCTGCCAGCAGATTTTTAAATGTTCCTACTATTTTCGCCTCTGAAGACTCTATAGAATTAACGAGAGTATCCCATGACTCATTTAGCGCTTCGGCTACCGCCGTCGGGGTTGATTCACCGACATCTGCTGCAAGTTCTGCCAGCGTTACGTCTACATCATGCCCTATGCCTGTAAGCACGGGACATTTGAAGTCTGCTATAGCTCGAACCACAGACTCTGTGTTGAATGGCTGAAGCGACTCCCAAGAACCACCTCCACGCATAATTACCAAGACATCTATGTCTTCTTTCGCGAAGGTTTTTATAGATGCAAGTATTTCATGTATGGCATCTTTACCCTCAACTCTTGAGTCGATCGTTGTTATTTTAAAACCGTAACGCCCGAGATTGGAGCTAAAGTCTTGCCTAACAACTCCGGCCTTTGAGGTAATAACTCCGATCTTGTTAGGATACTTTGGCAAGCCTCTTTTCTTCTCTATAGCAAACAGCCCTTCTTTAGACAGCTTTTCTTTCAATGCCTCATATGCTTTTTTGAGTGCGCCTTCACCCGCATATTCAATCGTTTGAGTTTTTAGAGAGAATCGACCATTTCTCGGATATATTTCTGGTGTACCGGTTACGATAACTTCGTCACCAACTTCAAGATCAACTCCGTTTTGCTCGTAAACCGATCTCCAAATGATGCAATTAAGCAGCGCCTCTTCTTCGGTGTCTTTGATAGTGAAATAAATAGCGCGAGGATAATTTTTACTTATACTCGTTACCTCACCCTGAATTCGTCCACGGTGGGATAGCAAAGATGCATTTATGCTTTCAATAAAGTCAGCAACAGAAATTACATTTTCTAGTTTTTGTTTGTGTTCTTTGGTCATGCCCTTTTGAATAACTTCGGTGTGTCGGAATCTGGTCTAAACTGCTCTGATACTGTTTTGATCCTTAAATTAACTGGCATTGGAAAATCAACCCCAAGAAGCAGGGCCTCGCCTTGTCCTAGAGACGGAAGAAAGGACAGCAAGTATTTTGATCCCTCCGGTGAAGCAGACATTATTGCTTCGCGATCTAGAGGATTTATCAAGCGGTGAGCAATAAAGGCTCCCATCTGACTTAAAACGCCGTGCGGTATGTCACGAGGTCTTTGAGTGGCTAGACACAAAAACAATCCCTTCTTTCGCGTTTCCTTGGCAATACGCTCAAAGGCATCTAATTTGAATTCGTTAGAGTATTCGTCTTTAATTTTTTCAACCCTGAATAATTGATGTGCCTCATCCACTATAAAAATGACAGGCATAGTACGAAAACTTCCAGAATCGTCCTGAAATCTATTCAGAAAATATCTTCCCAGACTGTTGACCAACACCTCTCGAAGATTTTCTTCAAAACCTATGTTGCTTATATCAATACGAAGTATTTTTTTGTCACCACCATAAAAGGTGTTGAAAATTTTCTCAAACGATTCCTTATCTTGTCTCGCTTCACTTGTCAGACCAAAAGCAAAAGCGAAGTCATTATTATTTATACGCGATTTCACTCTCACAATGAGACTTGATGCGTTGGTTAGTGCGCTGTCCGATACACCACCCCATTTAGTCAAATCATATCTATCTGTAGGGAAGATACACTCGTTTTCAATCTGAACGGGCAGTTTTTCTATGTCAAAGTCCGCTTTCTCTGAATTTATTTTGCTCGCGTGCTCTTGAAGAAGAGTGTCATAATCACCAATAGCGTTGCCAGCTTTTTTGATATTACCATTTTGGCAGTAGGCGGGAACTTGAAAAGTAGCATCGGCTATCTTTTTATTTTCCAGAATTCTTGCCAGTTTCAAACTCTTTATTGCATTCTGTAAAATTGGCATCTGGACCTGTCCGGCAGGTCTAAAAAGAGCAAACAGATCAGACTCCGTGAGGTCTTTATGATGTACAAAGGTATTTCCCCCAACGCCCAGTGTCGCTGTCTCACAGCTATCTTCTTCCGAAATTGATTTGTATTCTCCAGTAGAGTCAAGTAGAAGTATTTTAATCGGCTTTTCTTTCCTAATCATTTCTTCTATTAGCTTTGCTACCGTGTAACTTTTACCTCCACCAGTAGTTCCAACGACAGCACAGTGTCGACTGAATAATGAGTTTGCAGATATTTTTATCGGATATCCTTGATCTTGTGGAAGCGTAGCAATTTCTAACAAATCGTCCTCAACTTCTCCACTTTCGTCTTTCCCAAAATCTTTCAAGAACAGCTCCAAATACTCAGGGGAACATGCATACACTCGCGAGCCGATTGGAGGGTACTGATCAAGTCCTTTTTTTGCTTTTATCTCTCCGAAGATACTGAAGGCTAGCTGAATTTCTACTTCACTTGTTGGGTGGAAGTTGCCATCTTGTCGTTGAAACGCCGCTTCGCTTAAGAAGAGCCTCTCTTTTTCTGGGAGTTCTACTCTCACAATACGACCTAAAAATCCATATCCTTCACCCTCAATGATTACATAGTTTCTAACGATGCCACTATGAAGAACATCACCATCAAAATAAAACTTCTTAAGAAGATTTGAGTTAGGAAAATGTACCCGTGTAAGCTCTGGAGTGACACGCGACACATATCCGATAAACTTATTGTGATCAAATGGGTTTTTCATTTTTTTCCTCTTCTAACAAATGTTCTCCGATTTTTACATCGGGGACTCCTGTTGATAGTTCATCAAAGGTATTGCCTATCAAATGGATATTCATGGAGCCTTTTTCAATTTTCTCAATATAGTTATGCAAACTAATGTCTTGAAGATTTGGCTTAACGATAAATATTTCTAGATTCAGATTGTTTTTCAGAGCTTCTCCGATAATTCTATTTACATGCTCATCACCAAAACCGTAACCAACGACAAAAAGGGTAGTATTTTCTTTTCGTAAGACACTTTGTAACCTCGAGACCATTTCAAAAAACGGCATTTCAAAACTCCTTTCAAACTTAGACGAATTAGGATATATCAAAGTGGGCTTAGTGGGTGTTTCATTTTTTTGAATGACTTCGCCACTTGAGTCCCAGTCAACTGAACCGTGCATTTTATATAGTTGAAAAACCTTACTATAAAAGTTTTCTTCATTATGAATACGAGAACGTTCACGCTGTACAATATCCAAATCAAACTCTACGCTCTTGAAGTTTTTTGAGAGAAGAAAACCGTCCAGAACAACAGCTTTGATCTTATCGCCTGTCTGTTCAAAGGCAGTATCATAATTTAAAGTAAAAACTTTAAGACGCGGACTCGATGCACTTCTTCCTTTGAGAATGCGCGAGATGAAGCGAATGTGTGAGGAGTTGTCTCCAATTTGAACCTTCTTACACTCCTCAAGAATTTTGGCTTCTATCTTTTCGATTACATTTTCAAAATCAGTTCCACTGCTGTTTATCTTGTGGGCGCGCGTCAGCGTTTGTAAGCGAGACAAAAGATCCTCAAGATTTTCTTTACCTATCTCGGGTGCATATCCTGCCGATGTCAATAGACTGCTCCAGTCGGTTGTAATTGACGTGTCCTCACTCACGATTTTCCACAACCCCAACATAGATGGCCCACCGCATTCCATTGATGCACCCGCTCCAGTTAGCAAAACAAGATTTTCAGATCTGATTGATTTTTCAAACTTTCTTCCCAGTTGCTTGTAAAGCAAAGTATTTGCATGCTTTTTTGCTTCTTCAAGTGCAGTAAAGGTTTTGTCTTCAATTTGCAGGGATTTATCAACGACAACCTTAAAACTCTCATCAGATTCTTTTTCGATATTAATATTTCCTGCACCTGAGATTAAGACTCGGACCAACGATTCTTCAGTGGCGCCAGCATTATTTTCTGTATCTTTTTTTGCATTCTTTTTCATATCTTATTTACCGATTACCCTTCGCCCTGTTGTGTGTCTTACACAACATCTGGCAATTCTTTACATCCGTTGCACCTCCCTTACTCCATGCTGCAACGTGGTCGGCATCCATGTCACCCAGACTCCAGATCTTCTCTTTGTTGGCATCATGCCCAACGGCACAAAGCGGACAATTTGATTTACCCTTTTTCTTTGCTGTTGCGGTTTGAGCTTCGTACACTGAACGCTTGGTTGCGTCATCGAAAACACGCACGTCCAGGAGCTTTGTGTCAACTTCACCACCTAAGACGTACTCAAAGATTCCTTTGCGGTTCTTTACGTATGCATCACCATAGAGCCGTTGCACTGCAGTGGCTACTTTCTTAGGATCATATTTTTTCTTGTGATATGTCTCATAGAGACGATTCCATTCCAATCCTCTCATCTCACTCTCAACATCTGTGAATGTTTTGGATACCCAGTCAATGACTTTATCAAAGTGGTTCTTTAGCTCTGTAATATCCTTATCGTTACGATGTTTGCTCATGTAGTTGTCTATAGCGCCACCAGACACCCAGTCTAAAGCTCGCTCAAGGTAAGCTTGACGTTTCAAGTCACCAGCGATGTAAGCGCTCCATTTTTGCACGTTGGCGTTCTGACTGTTACTAAACTCCTCACGTGCTTTCGTAACAAAAGGTCCCGAATAGACGGCGTTTAAAATTTCTTGCTCGGTTAGCGGCACCCCAGCGATATTAATAGTCTTGAACCAATCCTTGATCTCTGGCTCGTCGCCCTCGCATATATACACCAACAATTTAGTGTTTAATATCTGTTTGCGCTGACTGTCGGCCATGCCACTGTAATATTGCTCATGGCCGTTCTTATCTTTTACAGCAAACTTGCCGGTCACAAATCGACCTATACTGGTGATGCGCTGTTGGCCATCAAGTACCTCAAACTTATCTTTACCAACCTGGTTGAAATAAATTAAACCGATTGGGTAACCTTTCAAAATTGAATCAATCACTGCAACATCTTTTTTACCGTCAGCGTAAATGTAGTTTCGCTGGTACTCCGGCTGAATAGTTAATTTTCCGGATAAGCCAAACAACCCTTTACCTTCCAGCTCGTTGTAGACGAAGCCGTCGCAAACTTCTTTGATAGTGATGTCATTTTTTAGAGTTGTTTTCATGGTCTATTTTTTCTTTTGCTTAACTAATAATCGCGGGAATGTCTGTCTATAGAGTTTTTCTTTTACAATGTAATACGTTTTATTTTCTGGTGGCTCTTTAATTTTCAAAACGGCACCATCGTTTAATTTCGTTACCTTACTTTTTTTATTATCTTTACTAACCTGTATTTGCTCAGGATAAATTTTAGTAGCAGCACCAAACCAAGTTTTGGTGAGCCCTAAAATTTCGAATTGATCAGGATTGTACCTGTCTAGAAATGAAACGGGGACCCCCATAACACCATCATAATCACTAGGAATAGCATCGACGAAAGGAACTTCAATTGCGTCAAAATTATCATATTTCTCGTATGCCTGTTTTTCTTCAAGTTTTTTATTAAACTTCCTATTATCACGCATGGTCATCAAACTAAGTGGTTGGTGCCGGCGACCATGATCAAGATTGGTAAACCATCCGACATTTCCAAACTTTTGAATTGAGCCGTCGGGCTTACAAAATTCTTTGACTTTCTTACATCCAAACCATACTTTGTTATCTTTAACTAGCGGAAAAATCTCCTTTAAAGTAATTGAGTTTTGATTGCCGATAATCAAAAATCGCTTTTTATACTCCATGAGTTGTGCAACATACTCACGAAAAAGAGAAAAAGGAGGGTTCGTTACAACCACATCAGCTTCTTTTAATAACTCTACACATTCTGCGCTACGAAAGTCACCGTCTTCCTTTAGGGGATGCCATTCATTATTTTTGTTGGCCTTAAGCTGTAAGGCGATATCTTCAAGAGAAAAGGAACCATCACCATCAACATCACCAACCTCATTTATAATAAACTTATTTGCCGTTATTTTCGGTCGCCCTTTGACTGGCTCTAGGGTGACATCATCGCCGAACAGACCGATTTGAGTGTTTGCAACTGGTGAGGGTTTGTAGCTAGTGGTGATAAGCCGTTTCAGGCCAAGTCTATTGAAATTCAGAACGAAGTAACGGAAAAAGTTGCTTTCATATGGATCATCACAGTTACTGTAGATTGTTTTATTTTTGAAAGTATCAGGATCGTACTCAAGATAAGATTCTATTTCTTTCTGAATATCAATGTACTGAGTATAAAACTCGTCATTCTTTACTAATTTAGCTTTTGCTAGGTTACTGTTTGCCATATCACTTTTCATTGTCGAGCATGACTTTCAATTGGAAGATCGTGTCTGACTTGAGCTTTGCTCGGGCAGAGTCTTTTTGAGAATCAGACAACAATTCGCCCAAGCCATCCAAGATGTGCTTGTTATCCATCTTTTCGAGCATTTCGATGCATTTCTCCAACGTTTCTTTGAAGGACATCCCTGAACGCTGCTCAACAATCTCTCGATTAATCGACCAGTTGCTTTTAGCAAAGTAATTAACGTCAAACACATCCCGGCTTGTCTTGCCGATGCGTTCATACATTGCCATCAACTTGTGAGCAAACATATCTTCTTGGACCATGACGAGCATTGAGATACCCAATAATGTTTTCATCTCGTACCGTGAGCCGAATTGTCTGCGATTGATCTCAACCTTTATATTCTGCGCTTTCGGGTCATAGGATACGACGTGGAGCAGGTTGAATCTCTTGATATGAGAGTCGAGTACTGTGCCGTATTCTTTAACAATGTTGCTGACCTTTTCAAACACCTCATCCTCCTTTGATTCGTCCAGCAAATCAAAATCCAAGTCTACTGAATTACGCGGCAAGTCATAAAACATAAGTGCCGCAGTACCACCTTTAAACCCGAGGCAGGGGGCAATGGAGGTATCAGAGTAGATATCTTTCAATATCTGCAACAGGATATTTTTATGTTTTGAATAGTCTAAGGTCATACGGTTTTTTCTTTATTATGGGCTTTGAAGTATTCTTTTACTTTCTTCTCCAATCGCTTGTTGTGATAGATAGGCGCGATTTTAAAAACCTTATCCCAATCCAAACTCGCTAAATTATCAAAATGATAGTCTTTGCTCACGTAGATACGATCCAAAAATGCACGTTCCTTTGTTGCGATTGAGTAGCCGGCTTTGCTTTCAATGCCGGCTGTATTACTCAAGACATAATCTTTCATGCGGATAAAAGTAATCTTCTGGTCTCCAATGGTGATTTCGCGATTTACATATGAGGCAATAAATATATTTCCGTAATATTGGAAGCTGACCCCTTCACGAGTTAAAACAGTCTCAAAACTTACATAGGAAGGCGTATAGATTCTGGTTGCTAACTCGAAACGATCGTAGTTCTTGTCTTTTGCATACAAGCCACGACGTACTCGAATCAACTTTCCAGCCTTCACATATCGCTTTAATCGATCAGTGACAACAGAACTATCATCTTCATTCCACAACAAAGCAGCGTCTTTCGTAGAAAAGACCGTTTTGGAAGATCTCAATAAGACCTCTAAAAATTCTCCTTTTGTTGGTATTTTATCCATTTTTAGTCTAGAAAGGGTATTTAAGTCCCTTTCCAGTAACAATATAGCATATTTTAGAGAATCAAACAAATAGAGATAATGGGGAAATGGGCGTATCTAGTACATGTCTTATAATATTATAAGACATCATCATGTTGCTATTTGCCTACTTATAATATTATAAGTAGGCTTTTAACTATGAAGAAATCCCCTCTAGAACAAGTGAAGGCAAAGCTCAATAAATACTATTTGGCTGCTTTGACAGCGGAAGAGTTGCAACTTTATTTTGACTCACGACTTGAGAAGGTTTTGCGTGACAAAAAGATAGTGACCATGCGAGAACTTGAGTATCTACTCTGTGAGACTGGCCCGGGTGATCGCCGTTTTGATCCACGACACATCCCACTACTTATCCAAGATGATGACCTTCTCTCTACTTCCCCGTATGAAAATATCTCTGAAATTATTGAGCTTGGAGAGAAGAAAAAGAAGATTGATGAGTACCTCAGAGATAATCAGGATACGGAAGCTACTAGAAAGCTGATTTTAAAAGTTCTCTCTACTTATGTCAGTGATCTTAAAGTAACCTCCCAGGACCCTTTTGTTGTAGACGGTACATTCGACAAGATTCCGATTTCTTTTCTTATTAAGAATGGTCAGTGGGTACTCCCCAATGAAGAATTGTTTGCCTTCTTACAAGAGACACAGCGTAGAAAACGACTACCCGTAGTGGTGGCTAGAAAGATATCGGGTATTTTGTTTCCGATGTTCAAAGGCACCTCAGTTCTGGGATTGAATCTCTATAAAACGTACGTACCGAAGAGCGCTAAAAAGCTGGTCGACGCGGCAGTCATCCCTGCAGAGGGCTTTATGAGAGAGTTGCGATACTCCGGCCAGTTTGAATACCTCACGAAGGACTATATCGAAGGGATCGAAGACGAGTATTGGACCGGTGATCCACTCAAGAACTTTTTTGAAGTAATCATGCCCAAGCATGCAGAAGACTACTATCAGCGTTTTGTTGATCAGAAGATCACTATCGCAGATAACTTCGTTGATACTGTGTTGCAGTTCCGGAAGAATAAAGCCACCAAAGGTCTTCTGAATACTTACGAAACGCAGGAGAATCTGATTCAAGAGCTCAGTAAGATAACTAAGAAAAAAGAATCATGAGAACAGACAGTTGGCACAAAAGAGTATTGTTAAAACACGCTAAAGAAATAGCGACTAGCGGGATGACCTATGCAATCCTCGCGCTCGTGCTATTACTCTGGCACTTTGCTCTTGGTATGAAATTTCAGTGGCAACAGATAGCACCTTTGTCAGAACCGAGTATCTTTATCCGTGCATTTTACAGCGCATTCACGTTTGGAACACTAGGTTTATTGCTGTATGTGCTCCGCTTTTATAAAGTCTTGCACGACATCGTGGTTAAAGCCTTCGGTATGTGGGAACTCTATAACCTGATCAAGGCGGTGATCTGGCTGGGCTTAATGTATGTCTCTTATGCCTATCTCGTACCGTGGCTATTTAAGTTCTTGAACACTGGAGCGTCTGTTCTTTTCAACATTGCCAACCTGGTGCTATATATCGCACCCCCTATAGGCATTGCTTTGATCATAAGTATTATTTTTCTGATTCTCAAAAACAGGCTGGCATTGAAACATCGTGCCCAGAAGTAACACACGCACTTGTTGCAGTTACTTGCTACTTAGTCGCTTCGTGCCTCTCGCATGTAGCTCGGGATGATCGGCGTGAGTCCGGCACGCTCCTGTGCCTTGCGTGAGATCTCCCAATAGTCCCATTCTATGGCGGTTCTAATGCGTCTCATGCCGTCGAGCCAAATAAATGTCGTTGTAAACGTCAAAACAATCAACACCTTCACAACACCTAGTGTGTACAATGTAAACATATGGCATACTTTATCTATGATTTTCCTTATCATACTCGGTGCACTGCTTATAGGAATATATATTGGCATATACGCAACAAAACGACCTTCTCGCAAAACAAAGCGAAAAGAGTATATTCTCAAGCACTTCGAGAACATGGATACCATAACAAATAATGACGTTGAAAGTATCCTTAACGTCTCGGATGCAACTGCTACACGGTACTTACAGGAACTTGAACAGGATCGTAAAATCAGACAGGTGGGAAAAACGGGCAGATCGGTATATTACGAGAGAATCTAAACGGCTCAATGGACTGAGCCGTTTAGCAGACTATCTAATGAAATTGCGAATGGTCTCCTCATTGAACTCATCAAGTACCTCCCGCTTTCCCAATTTGGTGAGAATAATTTTTCCTGCATAGGTATTTGGAGCGAGGTATACGTTGTTAGGATATTCTCCAACAAGTCCAACGAGCTTCTCTACCATATCAGCATCACACTCGTAATCGTCACAGTTATATTGAATGATGACACCCGGTGCCCCGATACCATCTGCGTGTTCGAGCATATGTCGCTGCATCCTGTCTGGTATTGGTGTCGTTAAAATATGCGCCACCGGACTATCCTCTGAGTGGTTCTCCGCCGATATCGGAGGCAGTTTGGGCACCAACGATAGCAACCATATAATTCCCCAAAGCACACCGAGAGTGATTACCGTATACGCTACATACTTCCCCATTTTCATTTTGTTGCGAGATCTTTTTTGCGATACATGCTCTTTTCTTTTTGCTTCCTCTTTGTGTTTTTTCTCTAAGTCGTACACCTCCTTTGCACTTAATTCTTGATTATCATTCATAGTATATCGTTTACATTGTAATGTATTTATTCACTCACCATGACCGTACCAAGTTCGTTTGCGTTTACGTGATCATGGTATCGCCACTCGCCGGCCTCTTGAAATGTGTAGAAGTAACTCTCCCCGTATGCTGAGGTGGTAAATTGATCAAAGGTAGGAAGAATGGTGTGTGCAGGATGCACATCAGACGCAACCCACATAGGCCTACTACTTTCGTTGATAAACTTCACCGTATCTCCCACTTGTATCTCCACTCTCTTTGGCAAGAAACCCTGATCAGTATACCGAACCGTTACCGCAACTTCTCCCTCAAGAGATTCAGCTTGTACATTTGGAACGACCGCCGATTCTTGTGCACGTTCACCGGTACCCAAATCTTCAGCGAGTACATTACCGTTAACATACGCCACCGTATCCGTCAGAGAATTGAATCCTCCGTCTCCATCATCGTAATACACCACAGCAGCGAGACTGGTAAAGAGTGGAAAACCACCACCGATGTCAATGCCCTCAATCCCGGACGGGGCTCCTAAACCAATGGTAACATTGGTATTACGTCCCGCCGGAAGCAGGTCGCTCACCTCCACTATCTGTCCCGGTCGATCATTGATTACTTCTCGTATGACCACAAAACCTGGGGCATCTAGAGTTACACTCTCCACGAGAACTGCACTACCATCAGTTTCCGCAGTAACCACAAAATCGTCCTGATCTGCGCTACCGGCAGAGAATGCATAGAATGCAATTCCTCCTATAATAATTAAAGCAATGATGATACTCTTTTTCATACTTGATTATCTAACTCGTACTATAAACTCTTCTCCATGTTCATCAGTCTTGTCGGTCGGGTTTGGCCCTCCACACACTGCCGCATCAGTATCGATAGCTCTATCTGCGATAAACTCCATGCGCGCCGAACCTCCTGCGGGAACATGTCCATTTGGAACTGTAGCATTGAATTGCGGTATTGCAATACCGTGACTGACCGGGTCTCTATTTTCAAAATTGATAATAACCCGATCACCAACTGACACAACAATTTCAGACGGGTTGTACCTATTATTCTGCATAACCACATTGAATTTTTTAGTGCTCTGTCCTCCTGATGTAAGCACGATGGCTGAAACAATGAGTCCTCCTGCGAGTATCACTGATGCTATGGTAAGTTGTACGCTATTACTCATACTTTTATACATCACAAACTAATAACGGTTCCTCTATTTTCCTCATTGTCCAATAGGTCGCGTAGCCAATAAGTGCAACTCCCAATATACCAAACTCCTCCCCTTTCAATGGCAGCATGGTGAGTAGTCCTCCGACACCGACAAAGGTAAGGAGTGACGTGAGTATAAATGTTCCACACGATGCACAACCAACCCCGAAGACACCACTTACCAAACCTCCCGCACCGAGCACGCCCCCTGTACCAAACGCACCCCTCTTTCGCGTAATGTAGTAGGTCAGGAGTGATACATTCACACCAAACAAAATGGCAATCACTATGGTATAGGAAGCAGATACGATGGTGAAGTTGGTGCCAATCGATAAAAACAACCCGAGCACTACACTGATTGCTTCAAAGAAGCTCACAGAGGGTGCAGTGAAGACGGTGTAAATCAACTTCCAATTGGGAAGCCATACAGAAAATGCAAATATCGCAATCGCTACCATGGCAGAAAGAGCCACATACTTCCATTGAACGAAAACTTTCTGCAGTGCGCCCATACCTACTTATCCTTGAGTGCAATATCGATAAGTTGTGTCACAGAAGTATATGGTTGAGCACCGGAGAGGGGGAAGGTTTCTCCATTTTTCCCGATTATCACGCTCCAGGGCGTTCCCTGTCCACCGGTTGCAAATGCATTATCGACATCATCCTGCACATGTTGGTCATACCTACCACTTGCAACACACTCGTCCACCGCTTCTTGCGAAAGTCCGATCTCGGCAATAATCTCAGGTAACACTACATCCAAATCAGTTTGATTATTAGACGGAGTGACCTCAAAGAACCTGTCGGTAAATTGCCAAAAAGCATCATTTCCTCCCAGCTCAGCAACACATTCTGAAGTGATTGCCTCCCGTCTTGCTTTAACTGGGTGAAGTGAGTCGAGCGGGAATTGTCGATATACCCACGCAACTTCGTCTGCATCGTACGCTTCCATCACTTGCTTCATCGTGGGGTGAAATCGCTTACAAAACGGGCACTCGAAATCTGAATACTCCACCACAAAAACCTGCGCGTCTATACTTCCTCGAATGTGATCCTCTGCGGTCACCGGATTTATCCGGTCAGTGGTATCGACTGCCAGTGGCTGCGATGGTGCCGGTTGCACTGCATTCTTGCCTGCAGTGAAGAATATGGCAAGTGCGATAAAAGCTCCCGCAATCACAATAGAAGCTGGTATTGCATAATTTCCTTTTGATACATTCATATTCATAGTGTATGTACTAGTAACCTCTTCCTTCAATTATGACATACCTGCTGAATTTGCAGTATCTTGCACAGGGGATAAATATAAAGCGTAATTTACATTTAAAAAGCACCCACAAACCCCAGGAGTGCTTTTGTTACGTTGATGTTAGACTCCGCAACCGCCGCCGCCTTGCGGGATGACTTGCTTTTGCACGGGAGCACCGCTTTCCACGCCGCAACCGCCGCCGTTTGGTGTTTGTGATTCGACACCTCCTTGCACATTACTCTCAAGCCATCCGCGCACCTGGCTCCAACCACGTCCTGAGAAAAATTGTTCGCTTAAGAACATGCTTCCGTCAATGTCTTTAAAGGCCTTTCCCTCAGTTACCATAAACAAAGTTGCCACATCCACTGCTTGTTGTGGGAACCAAAACGCACTAAAGTACTTTGCTGCTTCGAACATTTCTTCTTCCGTAGCGTTGTTGTACGCCATCAACTCCAAAACACCAAGTAGTGCCATGCCGTGATTACAATCAGGAAAAGCGGTTGAATTTCCACAGCACGGTCTATACGTGTTTTCAGCAACCGCCAAGAGTCTCGCCTGTTGTTCATCGTTAAGTGGCGCCATGGGTAATTTTGAGTAGTACGCTTCAAGTGGTTTTGTAGCAATAGTCCAACCGCCAGTGGAGGCAAAATCTCCAATGCTTGCATTTCCATACTGTGTAATCTGCCCTTCAGTCAATATGGGGTTATCGTTCCCGAGACCAAATGCCCAGAAAAGGTTGAGGAGGAAATATGAATTCTCTCTATTGATGAGAATATTCTCATCTGATCCCTCTTCACTAAAGATTTTGAGTTGCGCCTTTGTCAGTGGAGTACCCGATCGCTCGTACAACAAGCTGAACCGATCAAAATCAATCACGCCCGCTTGTACGAGTTGATACCCGATATTTCCATAGCGCGCAGATATGGCGTACCCTTCTCGTGGATTGACCTGATCATAGATGGCATTCACGTCAGCACCTGCAGTAACGGTGGGTACACTGACACCTGACAACTGAAACCTCACTTTAAACTGAGAAGGAAGATTTGGGAGTAACAAGAGTGCGACAATGAAAGCCACAATCACGATCACCGAAGTCTGCACATGCTTCTTCGAATCCTTACACAACCCCAATATTATATTGGTTGATTGTGCAATTGAGAAAATCAAAAGGCCAATTGCCAATAGCCGAATTTCAAGCCCTTGCAACGGAAAGGCCGCCAAAGACCCTGCAATTCCCAGAAGCGGGAGTAGCCACGCTCCACATACCGGACAACCGCTTGCAACCGCAGCAAAGACCGTTCCGAAAAATGTACTCGGTGCCGATTCCTTGACACTTTTTCGTCGCTTGAGTATATACACCACCATTGCACTTGATACACCAAAGAGTATCGCTGTGATAATGCTTAAAAGTATCGTGGACGCGTTGTAAAACAGGGTGTTTTGTGCAGCCATTATGCGAAATGTAGTGGCCTGACTCAACAATATATAATCGAGTGCAAGTAAGTTTAGTGCGAAACTCACCGCAATGATTGTGTAGAGGTAATCGCCCGTTACTCGGCGTATGGCATCTTTGTACTTGGCAAACATACTTATTTCTTACGAAGTTCTCTCGCCAGCCACGCGATGAGTAGCACTCCTGCAATGAGCCATATAAGGCCAAGAGACGTTCCCATCATGTTGTAATCATTGAGCACTCCTTTACGGTGTTGTACACCACCGCCCATCATGCCCATCATGCCACCATCTATGTTTTGCATCAGTGTGATCATTTTTCGTGCCTCTTTTTCGTTCATTTCATTCGTCATCATTTTCACCATCAAATCCTCCATTTCTTGATGCTCTTCTGGTGTAGCCATTCCATGATCACGCCCCACATCAGCAAGCGACACACTTGGAGAGACTAGAAGTAACCCTACTATTAATGCTCCGAAAAACTTTTTCATATTACTGTAAATTAATTCTTTTTAATAACATTGCATTCGCAACCACAATCACGGTGGATAGTGCCATGAGCAAGGCAGCGACCTCCGGTCGAAGAAAGAATCCCCATGCGGCAAACGCTCCTGCTGCGGCTGGTATTGCAACCACGTTGTATCCCAGTGCCCATACAAGATTCTGGACCATTTTCGAATACACCTTTTTGGACAAAACGATAAGTCTTCGCACGTCTTGAGGATTATTGCTCATTAACACAACATCCCCTGACTCAACCGCAACATCTGTCCCAGCTCCAACAGCAATTCCCGCATCAGCTTGCGTCAGTGCGGGAGCATCATTTACCCCATCACCAATCATGAGAACCACCGATCCGTCTTTTTGTAGATTTTGAATGTGCGTATATTTATCCTCAGGGAGGACTTGTGCGAAGTAGGTGTCGATTTCCAGTGCGTCGGCTACCCCTTTCGCCACACCGTCATTATCTCCTGTAAGCATCGCAACCTTAACACCAAGGTTGTGTATATCTTGTATCGCCGCATATGACTCTTCCTTTATTTCATCAGACAGTGTAATAATTCCGATAACTGCTCGTTGATTGGCAACTATGGCAAGTGTATTTCCGCCTGAAGAAAGATTCTTGATTTTCTCCTCAATGCGCTCAGTCACCGCTACGTTTTCCTTCATGAGTGTTATGTTGCCCACGTAGTAGGACGCTCCTGCCAGCATGCCCGAAACTCCTTTTCCCGCTATATTCTTAAACGCTTCGGGGTTTTTCATATCTACTTCACTGTGCTGCGCATGTGCGACAATAGACTGTCCGATTATGTGCGACGACTGTTGTTCAAGAGAAGCTGCAATGGCCAAAATCTCGTCTGGTGTATAGTCATCGGTAGTGGTGTGAATGTTACTCACCCCAAATTCTCCTTTGGTCAGTGTTCCAGTTTTGTCAAATACGACATAGTCCGCCTTTCTGATCACCTCAATTTTGGAAAGGTCTTTTATAAACACGCCATTTTTCACTGCAAGCGAAGTACTAATCGTTGTAACCGTTGGAATAGCAAGCCCCAATGCATGCGGGCACGCAATCACTAAAACGGTAATGGCAAGCGTTATCGCAAAAACGAAGGGTTGTCCAAGAAATACCGACCAGATGAGTATGGTGAGTAACGCCGTTACCGCAGCGACAAAGGTAAGTACAGCGGAAGCTTTGTCTGCAACCTTTTGCGAGTGTGGCTTGGTAGACTGTGCGTCAGAAATCAATTTTTTAATCTGCCCTATAGTAGAGTGTTCTCCTACGCGCGAGAGCACAATGGTAAGTGCTCCATCAATACAAATCGCTCCCGCAACTACCGTATCGCCGACCTCTTTTTGCACAGGTTTGGATTCACCTGATATGAGCGATTCGTTGACATTTGCAACTCCCGCATCAACTACACCGTCTGCCGGAACTTTCTCTCCCGGTTTTACCACAACCACGTCTCCTTCCTGTAAATCAGCTATCGCGACTTCACTTTCTACTCCATCAACCACCTTGTGTGCCTTCTTAGGTAGCAACTTGGCCACCTCCTGTAACGCATTGCCAGCAGCCGATGTTGATTTGGCCTCCAAGTAATGTCCAAAGAGCAGCACCCATATAAGGGTTGAAATCTCCATGTAAAACGCCACCTCAAGTGACGGTACAAATGTCGAAGCGACTGAAAACAGATATCCCGATCCAACCGCAATACTTACCAATGTCATCATCCCGTAGCTTTTCGAACGTATTTCGTGCCATGCGTGTCTGAAAAAAATCAGAGAAAATCCGAATATAACGGTCGATATGCCAAATCCGATAAACGTGTTGTAGGGCAAAAGACCAACACCCAATACTCCCGTAACAAATTCATTGGTGAATAGTAGAGGGATTAACAACACCGTGACGATCCAGAAACGTCGAAGAAACATCGTTGCCGAACCATGTGACATTGCCGCCATACCACCATGCGCATGTTTTTCTTTGGTCGTTACCTTACACACACTGCAGAAATATTCTTCGTCATGTACATGCGCATCGTGGTCTTGGCTCATACTATTTTCCTTGTGCGCAAGTTACTTTGCACAACCACGCATACAATGCTCCGAATAACCATCCGTACGCATATGATTCCGCGGCTCCGATCACTATTCCTATTGCCGTAAAGCTAAATCCTGGAAAGGCGATAAGCAGCAAGTTTCTATGCAATTCTTTTAAGGCAGGGTCGACTAACAACAACCCCCAGAACATGCAGAGTGCGAAAAACGCAACAAATAAAACACCTACTATATGTCCTGTTTTCTTTAAACTATGATTCATACAATTTTATATATTATCGTAATAAACTAATAATGTATTAATCGGTCATCTCTCGACGAGATTTAATGTAGTAGTAAGCGGCCAGTCCTACGAAAGTTGTCAGTATTACTGCATTGGTGAAATGAATATCGTGTTTTACTATCTGCAACACATAGACAACATACGCCACTGCAAAAATTGCAAAATAGATGCTTGTTGCCTTGTTGCTCATCTTTATTCAAGTTCTCGTAACCTCTCCACTAGCGCGTTCTTATCAACTCCTCCGGTAGAGAACAACTCATCGTCAATAATGATTCCTGGTGATGCGAACACGCTGTGTTTTTGCACTAACGCTTGTCCTTGTTCGCTCATCATATCGACCTCCTCAACACTGACTATCGATTCAAATTCAGGAATAATTTCGCTGAATATCCCCTTCGCTTCTTCACAAGAATGACATCCCGGCATGGTTAAAAATATTATTTTGTGCATATGTATTTTATTACTTATTAATGCTTCTATACCAGATGAGAGGAATTCCTATCATCGCAATTAATACAATCCACGACCATGGAGCGGGTAACAAGTCACCTGCATCGGCATGATCATCTTCTACGACGGGCTCATCCACATGGTCTTCAGGTGTTCCCGGCGCTTCTTCGTGTTCTTCTATCTCTGCTATACCACTATCTTCGCCGGTCACTATCTCAACCATCGTATTCCACCCTTTATGGACAACCGTTTCCTCATACCATTGATGTGAAGCACCACTTATGAAAATGAAAGCTCCGAGGAACACAAGACTGATACCGGTCCATTTCGTTACCGTTGCGGTTTTGGATGCAATCGAGCTCACGGCATTGACTCCCAGAATTCCCAAAATCGCCAAGAAGAGAAGCGGCGTCGCCCTACCCACACCATGTATAAATCCAAGCCACCACCCGGTAGCTGCACTGCCTACAACTGCAATATTGCCAAGAAGCACATAGAAGAGCGGGTTCGGACAACCAACACCAGCATTGCCGAGGAAGAGTCCCAAGAAAAATGCTTTGAGATAATCTCCTTGCTTTTGTATGAACTGTGGATATGAGCCGCTATAGCTTGGTATTTTGAATTTGATGAGTCGCAACTCAGAAAGTCCGAAAATAAATGCCGCCAGTCCCCCGACCATAAACAAAATACGACTCACCAAACCAGCGTCACCTATTGCCTGATCAAGTCCGATGGACTTACCAATGAGTGCGATAAATAATCCGTAAAGTGACAGTGTAAGCGACACCCCCAACGCAAAGAACAACGACATCATCAGTCCTTTTTTTGGATTCTTACCCATTGCGAGTGGCACAATGACAAACGCAAGCGGCAGCGTACAGGGAAGTACAATCATGGTCAAACCAACCGCGTAGGCGAAAGCTATATTAGCGGTTTCTGCAGGCGAGAGGAATACATAGAACAACCCTATCAGGGAAATACTAAACAACAGGAACGCTGCAAAAACCAGGAGTTTTTTCAATGCACTACTCATACTTGACTACGTTTCCGGTAAACACTGCCTTGACCTCGGGTGTAACGGTTGAATTCGTTGATAGATACAATTCTCTGGTAACCCTACCTGTACCATTTGGACCGTGTGCCAGGGGATCGAAGGTGGCTACCAGCTCTTTGGTGCCTCCAGCAGGAACGACTACCTGTGCGCCCGTACTTTCATGCATACCGAATTGCAAATCATCAATCTCTCCCTCGGTACACGCACAACTTGTTACCGCAGCAACGATACTAACATCCTCTGTGCCATTATTTTGTAACGTGAACGTTGTAGTAACGGTACCGCCGAATATATCAATGTCTCCAAAATCAAATGGTTCCTCAACAACCACAAGTGGCGCGGAAACGACCGGAATCACCTCAGTCGCTCTTTTACCGCTCTGAGAACCTCCTGCCGCAAACAGAACTCCGAGAGCAATCACTAACCCCAATCCGATTATATATTTGGTCATATATTACTTTTATTATACTAAATACCTTCTTCTATATCCACACGTATCGTAACCTCTTTTTCAGGAATGGTCGGATCATTGGTTGGGATAAATACGGTTCGCTTAAATACATTCGGTGGTTCTTCATGAAAATCGGGGTCAAAGGAGACGGTAAGTATCGCTTCTTCTCCTGGTTCCAAACTCGAACGACTGATGTTTGCCGAGGTGCATCCACAACTAGTGGTGATTTCTCCGATAATGAGCGTTTCGGTGCCGTCGTTGGTAATGGGAAACGTCTGCTCTACCACACCTCCGTATTGGGGTATGACCCCAAAGTCATAGAAGTCACTTTTCATGACGAGCTTGGGAGAAGCTGTAGGTGATTGTACGGTAGTGGTTTCAGAGGAAGGTACAACCCCCTGGTATGCGCCGCTTTCCGTATACGGGTTTCCATCTTCCTCCCAGTGAATCATTCCTCCGGAGATATTTTTAACATTGGTATAGCCGAGAGACTTCATTATGTTATAGGCCGTTTGTCCTCGAGCACCGCTTCTACAGTATACGATTATTTCCTTGTCTTTCATGTCGTTCCCAATACCTACTTCCTCAAGCGTTTGTGCTGAAAGTACCTGCACCGGTAGCAGTACGGCGTTTTCAATATGCACCTCTTCGTATTCTTCAGGAGTTCTGACGTCAAGTATGATTATATCCTCCTTGTTTGCAATTTTTTCCACAACTGCACTCGGATATATTTCTCCGGAAACAGCCGTATCGGAATGATGAGCGTCATCATTCCTTGTGGTGATGTAATATCCACCCGCTATGAGCACGGCGACAGTTATGAGTAATGCAATGATTCCACTTGTTCCCATCATAGTGATTATTTTTTCTTTGATAACTTGTAAACCGATAAAATCTCATCAACTGCTTTCTTTTGCTGTCCGGCCTGTATTTGTTCAGTAACATGAGTGGTGAGGTGGTTTTCAAGCATCAAGTCTTCAATAGCGGAAAGTGCCTGCCGTACTGCTGACGTTTGTGTGATAATATCAATACAGTATTCTTCATTCTCTACCTTTTTTTGCAAACCCGCTATTTGGCCTGAAATTATTTTTAATCTCCTCCCCACCTGGGTCTTGACTGCTTTTTTCATATGCACGTATAATACCCCTATGGGGTATATAGTCAAATTATCCCGATGTTAATAACGTAATATACTTTTAATATGAAACTAAACGCAATGGCTCTTGGTTATGCAGGAGCAATACTATCTGCAGCTATCATGCTTCTTTTGGGGGTACTTGGTGGCATGGGTATCTATGCGGGGGCAATGCAGGCAATGCAAGGTGTGCATATGTTCTTCTCTCCATCTGCAGGCGGGATTCTTGCAGGAATGATTGAGGCGGCAATCATCGGGTTTGTATTCTCGTATGCCTTTGGGTGGGTATACAACAAGTTCGTATAAGTAACATCATGCAATACGGATATACCAAAAAAGTAGCTTTGTCGTTTGCTGAGGCGACAGAGCGGATTAAAGAAGCGCTTGCCTCACGAGGGTTTGGTGTGCTCACCGAGATTGATGTTACAAGCACTCTAAAGGCAAAGCTTGATATTGATTATGACAATTACCTCATCTTGGGTGCATGCAATCCCACTTTCGCGTACCAGGCGCTGCAAGCAGAGAAGGAAATAGGTCTTCTTCTTCCCTGCAACGTTATCGTTTACGAGAAAGATTCCGAAATATATGTATCCGCAATACTTCCCTCAGCGGCGATGTCGTTTGTTCAAAACGAGCAACTTACCTCCATCGCAACAGATGTGGAACAAGAGCTCAAGGCATCAATTGATTCCTTGTCATAGGTGTACCTATGATACCTATTGACTGGGTCGAGAAGCGAATAGAAGCATCTCCCTTATGGGAGAAGATACTTGTGTTCATTCTGTTCCCGCAGATAGCCGCTTTGGTAGTTACCGGCTTCAGTATCACCCATATATGGCGAAGTGATTCACATACAAATGAAAGGGACTGGTTCTATATGCGCCGAAGTCTCCTGATATGGATACTCGCACTTGGCTGGTTCTATACTTGGTGGCTTATACTGTTCCCGATACTGTCCTATTTTGTGTATGCGCACGTACTCTAAATTGACCGCATTGCTAAATACGAAAATGTGTGTATGCTAAACCGCACATGGCAAAACGAAACACAGGAATCGAGAAGATGAAAAAGTCGCACTCGCGAAAAACCGCAAAGCGCCTTGCTGCAAAACACTCCATGCTTTCAGCACGAGCATCAAAGAGAAAACGTGGTTAGACTGGTGCTTGATGCTTGACTTCTCATGAGTATTCATGTTTAATCACTTGCAATCAGGTACTCCCTTGAAGTAGAGCTCATGAGTTTCTTTTTTAGGCTGTTTTTGATTTTAATAGTCTAAGTTCGAAGAACGATGACACAAGGTACAATCGCCCGAATTATGGATAAAGGTTATGGCTTTATTTCCGTTGAGGGCAACGAGAAGGATCTTTTCTTCCATTCCAACGAACTTCAAAACGTTGCATTTAACGATCTCCGAGAAGGAGACAGTGTAGAGTTTGAGGTTTCGGAAGGACAGAAAGGACCACAGGCAGAAAAGGTTAGCAAGATCTAACGAAAACAAAAAGCCCGCTCGAGAGATCGGGTTTTTTGTTTGGCTACCTCTTTATTTTAACCATAGTATTTATGCTACCATTTGGCTATGAGTATTGTTGGCACAGCGCGCAGCTACGCACATCTGGCACCAACCATTGCACTTTTTGCAGGATTTGTATTTGATATTTTCACCCTAAACCGCCCGGATGCATTGTTTGAAAATATAGTGATTAGCGGCTATCTAATTATCAGCGCATTAGCAATAGTGGCATTTCAAACCAACTTCTTCAACACTCACGAACGAGCAAGACTGACACTCTTAACCGTCCTGCAATTCTCCTTTGGCAACCTCGCGAGTGCGTTGATGGTTCTCTACGCACGAAGTGGAACGTTCACCGGTAGTCTTATATTCATCGGTTTGCTCGGCGCACTCTTTCTCGGAAACGAACTGTTGAAGGACCGTTATGCAAGAAACACCTTGCGGGTGTCTTTATGGTATTTTCTCTTGCTCACCTACATGGCTTTGGTTGTTCCGATTTTGGTAAATGAAATCGGAGTACTTGCATTTGCCACCAGTATATTTTTCGCATTGGTAGTTATGTCGCTATTTATTCGAATACTGGCATTAGTTGCCGGTATGCCGCGTGATGAATATGCGCAACACATCAGAATTTCGGTGATCACCATAACGGTAATCTTTGGCACTCTCTACGCTGCGAATCTCATACCACCCGTACCATTGGCACTTAAGCAGATTGGTATCTATCACTCGATAGAACGTCGCGGGCTCGAGTATGAAGTCACCTACGAGAAACCGGCATGGTTTGAATTCTGGAGAGACACTAATTCGACCTATCATTTCGATGCAAGTGGTACCGCATACTGTATGAGTTCAGTATTTGCACCACCACGCCTGGAAACGGAAATTTGGCATCGTTGGGAGAAATACGATCAGGCCACCGACTCGTGGAATACCGTATCACGTACACCATTTCCTATACGCGGTGGTAGAGATGCGGGATATCGCGGATATACACAAACGACACAGATCGACTCGGGAGTATGGCGGTGTAATGTGGAAACTAAGTGGGGCGCACTGATCGGACGAACCACTTTTACCGCCACACCGGCAACGCCACAAACAAAAATACCGACCGATGCTATCTAATTTGACAGTCAAGTATTTTAGTGCTAACGTTTTTATAGGAGGTGCGGGTATGAAAAATTCATTTTTTCAGAAAATTTGGGAAGGCGCAGGGATGTGTCCCCCATCGAGCGAATACGTCTCGGTGGAGTACGTTCAGTTGTTACTGGACACCGGGGCTATAAAAAGGCCTTGCGACCTGAAGAAATACCTTGTGGCCCTTAAAAGGATTGGTGAGTCACCCTACTCGCCGGGATACCTTCAGGACCTCAAGGAAATGGGCATTTCTCATCTCACCATAGGTGAGATGCAGCTCTGGAAAGAGATTCGTGAAATGCCACGAACACCGTTGCAGGCAGTATATGCCAAGAGGTGTTGAACCCACTACAAGACCACCCCCGTCCGGGTGGTCTTCGTTTTGTCTACAAAATATGGTATTAAGATATGAGGATTTGCTTTTGGAAAGGACTTTCGTTATGTATCGAACACTTCTTGAGCGCTCGTTGGCTGGCTTTGGACTTACGATTATCGATGTGACCTACGGTCTTCCCGATCATCCGAGTATCCTGCAAAAATTCGTGTGGCAATTCGAAGATTGCTATCCACAATTCCCACGATTGGCTCGATTTCTCGACTACTGGGAACATAACATTGAGGGTCCTCTCCGTCATGTCACCATAGCGCACCGACGTCTCATAAAACCAACCGAAATTCGGTTCATCAACCATCAGATTCTGATGCAATGAGACGTTGGAAATGCCGCGAGCCACTCGCGGCATTTCTACCATTCAATCTCTCCTTTTCCTTTTTTCTTTAAATATTCATTTGCCTGGGAGAAGTGCTTACATCCGAAGAATCCGCTGTATGCAGAAAATGGCGATGGGTGCGCCGCTTCAAGTACCAGATGCCTACCCCAATCAATTCCCTTACCCTTCTCTTTTGCATAGTTACCCCAGAGCATAAACACAATGCCTTCTCGCTGCGCTGACAGCGTGCGTACCACAGCATCGGTGAATACTTCCCAACCCTTTCCCTGGTGTGAACCTGCCTGATGTGCGGAAACGGTCAGTGTTGCATTCAGTAGCAACACCCCTTGTTTTGCCCAACGCTCTAAATTACCCGCCTTGGTTACCTCTCTTCCTAGATCATGTTCAATTTCTTTAAAGATATTCTGTAGCGATGGCGGCAGCTTCACTCCTTCATTTACCGCAAAACAAAGACCGTTTGCCTGTCCTGTTCCGTGATAGGGATCTTGTCCTAAAATGACCACTTTCACTTTATCAAACGGGCACAAATCAAAAGCATAGAAAATCCGATCCGGAGGTGGGAATACCTTCCCCTCTACGTATGCCTTGCGTATCGCACTGCGCAGAGAAGAAAAGTACGGTTTCTCAAACTCCGGAAGTAGACGCTCCTTCCATGATGCTTCGATACGTACGTTGTCCATGTGTATAGAATACCCATGCAAAAACCACCTCGCAAGAAAATGGTAAGGTGGTTTTGTACCGTCACTACTTGCGGAAACAATCCCTACATTTGAGGTTACTGGTATCTCGCGGCTCAAAAGGAAGACTCGTGATGGCTCCCCCACAATCAGCACACGTCCAATTTCCTTCATGCATTGTTCGTTCCTGACGAGGTCGTTCGTCCATTCGCTTCTTGTGACAGTCACGACACATAAGGTCTGCTTCACGCGCCGGATCTGGCTTAAAGGGAAGTTCGGTGATGGCTGCACCACATCCTCCACATTTCCAATCTCCGGTGAACATCTGTCGTTCGTTATCCATGTATTCTGTTATTTCTTATTAAGTTGTGTTCCCTTATCGACTCGATTGCGTAGCACAACCTACTCTTCGAAAACTGCTAAAATAGTACCATGCATTGCACGTATATTCTATTAGAACAGGTGATAACAAAAGGGGCGGTCATATAAACCGCCCCTTTGCTTCTTTCAGCGCACACTGGTGTATCCTCCAGACACTCCGTTTGGGGAGAGGACGAACTGTTGCAACTGGATATGCCGTGATCGAAAGAGTCCGGCACACTGCAACAGATAGTACTCCCACATTCGGAAGAAACGCTCATCATATCTTTTCTCGATATCACGCCGGTTATCAAGAAGGTTTCTGTACCAGAACATCAACGTCCAATCGTAGTCGGCACCGAAGTTATGTACGTCTTCGATGACAAAGTACGGCTCGGCGCTTTTGGCGATGGTTGCCACCGACGGCAGAACCCCTCCAGGAAAAATTCTCCTGCTCAGCCATCCGTCCCCATAGTCTTGGGTGGTGTTTGACGTAATGGTGTGCAGAAGGAACAACCCATCAGGCCGCAGCATGCGATGCGCCGCTGCCATGTATTCACCGAAGTTCTTGCACCCCACGTGCTCTGCCATACCAATCGATACGACCCGATCAAACTGGCCACACTCGACCGGATTGAGCAGGCGATAGTCCAGAATGCGGAAGCGAGCGGACAGCCCTTTATTTCTTTGCATCGCGAGCTTTGTCTGCTCACGAGAAACAGAGACACCCACAACTTGCCGTGCGTGACCATGTACCAGCGCATGGTACATAAACTCTCCATTACCGCATCCAATGTCGAGAATACGCTGTCCTTCGGTCAAGTGCAGCTTTTCGCAGATCAACTGATGTTTGTCGAACTGCATCTGCTTCAGCGTTTTAGCGCCACGCCCACGATACCCACACGTATATGCACGAATGTCGCCAAGCATGCATTCGTAGATATCGTTCCCAACATCATAATGATGCTCTCCGACCATGAACGCACGTGCTCTCGACTGTATGTTCATCAGTCTGGATGCAAGACGTATCCGCCATGTATTCACACCTTGCATCGAACGTGCTTCTGGTGTGTTGATGATATGCGCGAAAAACACATCTAATTGATTCGCACTCCACTCACCATTAACGTATGCATCACCCAGGGCGAGTGTCCCGCCCATGAGTACCTTTCGATATACCGCGGGGTGGTGAACATGGATATCTTGCGGGCGGTCTCCACCCACTTTCACATTCATGCGCTCAAGCACCCCAAGCGCCCGAGATTCAAAGCTCATGTTGTACTCCTTATGTGCTATTTCCTGCAGTGACAATACCGTAATTCGTATCGTAATCAAGAATTATGCACAGTGCGGACATTTACAACCAAATGGTGTGATGAATTCATCTTTATACTCTTCTCCATAGTCAAATCCCAACTCCTCTCCTTCTTGTATGTCACGCAGTGCATAGAAGTTGATTTGACCTGCCTCAACAACCGCTTCTATATTGGGGTTACAAAAATGATTTATATACCGTGCACGATTACTTTCCCCGGCGCCGTCGATTGTGTAGTACTCATCTATTTGAAACAGGTACTTGCTGACACGTCGATCTGCTTCTTTGGATGAGATGATTTCACCGGTGTATTCGATGATAAAATCTCCCTCCTTAAAATCTGTGGTGACAAAAAGCCCAAAACCCATACCGACTCGAGATTTTTTTACCATTAAAACACCCATAATAGTGGGTATAATACACGGCAATCGTTGTTGAAACCATATTTCGCTGGTATATTTCCCCATAGGAAGGGAGGTTACCTCCATGGAAAGAAAAAGGAAATTCCGAGTGGAAGGCCATTTCGCTCTGGAAGCATACCGGCAAAAGCAACGCGCAATTGAAGCGTTGGCCAAGGAAATTTTCGGAGAGTATCCTCTTTGGATCACTCTCTCGGAAACCGAAAACAAAGAAGTATTCCGTCTCAGCACCGGCTCGCAGAGCAAACTGGTCAATGCTGAGTTTACGAAGGTGTACGAGTGAGAACATCATCGGCCGCATCGTTCTTGGTGCGGCCGGTTCACTTTTCTGCTACCATTTGACTATGAAAAAGCTTTCAACTGATTCGTATAGAGGGGTACGTGACTTCTATCCAAAAGATACATACCTACATGACTATATGGTCAATACACTGTCGCGCGTCTGCGAAAGTTTTGGATATGAACCATACAGCGCTTCATTGCTTGAACCCGCTGAGCTCTATCGGACTAAAACGAGTGATGAGATTGTAAACGAACAAACCTATACCTTCAAAGACCGCGGAGGACGAGATGTTACTTTGCGCCCTGAGATGACCCCGACTGTGGCTCGTATGGTGGCAGCGAAATATCGAGAGCTCGGTTTCCCGCTCCGCTGGTACTCAATGCCAAATTGTTTTCGCTATGAGCGCGCCCAACGAGGACGCCTTCGTGAATTCTGGCAATTAAATGCAGATCTTTTTGGGATTGCCGGAGCTGATGCAGATGTTGAAATAATTACCCTTGCGCACCATCTCATAACCGCATTTGGTGCAACCGAAGCTGATTTTCAGATTCACATTAATGACCGCAGGGTGTTTGAGCACATTTTTGACGAAGCCGGTATTGATGCGGGAACCAGAAAAAGTGTTATGTCACTCCTTGATCGACGTGCAAAAATGGACAATTTTGAAGACGCACTGAGGAGCAGTGTGGGAGAGAAGAGCGAACACCTTCTGTCGCTCCTTGCATCAGCTGCGAGCAATCCTCTGCTTGAATCCCTCCATGCGCGACTTAAAAACTTGGGTGTGACGAATGTTGTAGTGGATACTTCAATTATTCGCGGATTTGACTATTACACAGGAATGGTATTTGAAATATTTGACACTTCAGATGAAAACAATCGATCAATAGCCGGAGGTGGTCGCTATGATGCACTCTTGGAGCTTTTTGGCGTTACGCCAATCCCCACAATTGGTTTTGCTCTTGGGGACGTAACGCTACAGGATTTTCTCACTACACACGAGCTGCTTCCCGAATACGTTTCTCCAACGGATATAATGCTCTGCGTGCTTGATGAGCAATCAGCATCTATCGCCGATACGATTGCCCAAAACCTGCGGTCTCAGGATATCAATGTTGCGGTTAATTACTCATACAAAAAAGTAGGTGATCAAATTAAATTGGCGATCAAAAAGCATATTCCTTTCTCAGCATGTATCGGGCAGCAAGAAGCTGAGAGTGGAACCTTGGTGGTGAAGCATCTTGCAACAGGAGAGGAAAAAACTGTACCAATGGACGAAGTTGCTGATCACCTCTGCACCTACGAGGTGTAGCTTGTTGTGCTACAATCCTGCAATGCGATTTATTGTTTTTGACATAGAAACGAGCAATCAGTTCTCAGATGTTGGCTCCGCTGACCCCAGTGCACTTGATATATCTGTTGTTGGCATTTACGACTCCAAGACAGAAAAGTATACCGCCTATGAGCAACACCAATTCAATGATCTTTGGAAAAGTATCGAACAAGCAGATTTGTTAATCGGATTCAACTCAGATCATTTTGATATTCCTCTGTTGAATAAATACTATCCGGGGGATCTCTCGCATATTGCCAGTCTTGATCTCTTAAAAGAAATTCGTGCATCTTTGGGACGAAGAATTAAACTCGACACTATCGCCGAAGCAACACTCGGAGAGAGAAAAGGAGGGCATGGACTACAGGCGATTCAATGGTGGCGTGATGGGGAAAAACAAAAAGTTATTGACTACTGTATTCAGGATGTGAAGGTTACGAAAGATATATACGAATACGCACTCAAGCACGGATCAGTTAAGTACAAAGAATTGGGAAAGATACAAACAATATCGCTTGATACCCGTACATGGAAAGACAAGGGCGAGACTACGCTCACCCATACACTTCCCTTCTAGAAAATCATCAAAATGACTGCAGCTAATGCCATCCGATACACAATGAAGACATACAGTGAATTATTTCTCAAAAATTCGAGTAAGTAGTGGATGACAACAAGAGCGACCAGGAAGGCGGCTGCAGCACCGGCAAACATCGCCATATCTATACTCAAAACGCCAATGTCGATTATCTTTTTTGCTCCCGCTCCAAGTAATAGTGGTATGCCCAGCAGAAACCCAAACCGCGCAGCATCTTTTCTTTGCAATCCGACAAACATGCCTCCCACGATAGTCATACCGGAACGACTCATTCCCGGAATCAACGCAAGAGATTGAAATAAGCCCACAATGATACCTTGTTTCCATCCTAGTACTACATGATGGCGTTTCTCATTGTTGATGCGCACTCGCCATTCAGCAAGAATCATAAGTAGTGCACCCGCTGCGAGTGTACCGGCAACCAATTGGGGGTTCCTAAAAACAGTCGCCATGATCTCCTCCAAAAAAATACCTAGCACTACCGCAGGTATGGTTGCCACCCCTATCGCCACAGCCACAGATTGCGATTCGTCCAACGAACGTCCTTGAGAAATGGCACCGGGTACTCGCCACGTGGCATGTAGCAAGACTTTGATATCATTGTAGAAATACGCAAAAATGGCCAGGGCTGTTGCAAAATGCAACATTCCATCAAATGCCAAATCCTCGCCACTTGCGCCAAGCCATGCGTGTATGATTACCAAGTGTCCGGATGAAGATATAGGGAGTAGTTCGGTAATACCTTGTACTACACCTAAAAAAATATTCGTCCAGATAACAACATCTCCCATAGTGACACCTATCGTACAACATTAGCTCACAAACGAGAAGATTTTTTATATGACAACCTGTTTACTGCATAACATCTCTCAGCGCACAATACTCACATGCTCCCTTCTTGTGTGCCTCACATCTTCTGTCCCAAAAAGCAAGTGAGAGCACTTCTTGTACCATATCCGCTATTTCTGTGAGCAGTGTATCGACGTGTTGTGGAGTGATGTCAAATATCTCTGTGGTATATGTACCATTGTTTTTTGGCTGTATGAAGTCAATCACCCCTCGCTTCATGACATGCTTTCCCTCCGTGTCCAAGAGGAGTTTATAGAAGACGAGCTGTCTGAAATAATTTCCAGCGTCAAGCGCCTGAGTATTTCCAAGAATGTGATTCCTACTCTTTGGATTTCCCGTTTTATAATCCACCACCGTTACGCCATCTGGATGAATTTCAATCTTATCCAACATCCCTCGAATTCTTATATTCGCCAGCTCTTTACGTGGCAAAGAAATTATAGTATCGACTTTATACTCGTTTATTGTATCTGAAACGACTGCGTGATTACGAGCTTCAAACCAACCTGTAAGTGCTTCGATCCCTCTTTGGTGAACTTCATCAAAAACACTTCCAGAAAGCGCGGTTTTTTCAAGAGCGTCGGTGAATGATTGTACAAGAAGCGTTCTTGTCCGACGTTTACCGGCATCAAAAAAGGTGCGGAGTGCCGCATGTACTGCCGTTCCGAGAATCATATGCTTGTTTGATATCTTCGGTATTCGTATCAAGTTGCTATAGAAAAATCTCCACGGACATTCTAAGTAGTTATTAAGTGCCGTTACCGACAGCCCTTGCTCGATAAATAGCTCTTTCACATATTCCGCATCATGTATCGACAATTGCTGTGTTTTGGGAATCGCTCTGAAGAACACATCTTCCGGAATAGCATCTTCAAAATCTTCAGTACTGATATATTCTCGCTTGTCGTCACCCATCTCTTCGATAAACTGAGAGGGGAGTCGCTCTTTCCCCTGTATCGAAGTGCGTCCGTAACTGACAGAGATACCCACTCGAGCACGAGTAAGTGCCACGTAGAAAAGTCGTCTTTCGTCAGCATTGTCCTGCTCGTCTGCGCCTGCAAGCGGGAGTGAGAAAACGGACATTTGCCTTCTATTACCCCAATGAGTATCCCATGCGCCAATGATATATACGTAATCAAATTCGAGTCCCTTTGCCTTGTGTGCGGTCAGTAAGCGAACTCCTGGTCGCGAGGTTTCGCCCTCTGTTTGAGTGACACGAATTTTGTAGGTGACCATAAGATCAAGATGGTGCATCAAACGAGCAAGTGTGTATTCCCGATTACCTGCTGCGAGTTGTTCCACATCACGTGCCAATCCTCCCAATTTTGCCAGTAATTCAACTGAACGTGTTGAGTTGAGAATATAAGTTAAGAATCCAGATGTGTCCAGTACATCATTGAACACATCTACAACCGGATCATTCGATCCTGCAGCGGCCCATTTCGCAAGCCGTTTTCCAAACACAAAAAGTTTTTTAGGGTCACGCACACCAATAGCACTGAGTGTTTTCTCGCTTTGCAAACATTCGTATAATGAGATGTTCTTCCGTCGAGGGTACTTCAGAATCTTGAACACATCGAGTGGTTCTATCCCCAAGAATCGCGAGTGGAGTGCTTTGGCAAGCACTTCTTCATTCCCATACTCTGCAATTGCACGCAAGAGGTGAATAAATTGCATCATGGCTGGATCATCAAGTGCATTGGTGCTTGACTCTATGGTATAAGGTATATGCTCTCGTTCGAGCGCACGTGCGATATATCCTGCATCTGCGTTCGTTCGATACAAAACGGCTAACTCACGAGGATCAATGCCCTGCTGTATCTTTTCCTGAATATCGCGAGCGACCCACAATGCTTCAAAATCATCATGGGTACATGTGCGCACCTCGACACGCTCATGTTCAATTGCAGCCCTTGAATTAAGCGTTTCTCTTTCGATATTCTCTGTCGAGGAGTCAATGACTCGGTGTGCGACATCTAAAATTTTCTGACCTGATCTATAGGAATCGGTGAGTGTCGCCACCGTTGCTGTTGGATACTTTTTCTTAAAGTAGAGAAAGTTTTCAAGTGATGCTCCTTGAAATCTGAATATTGCCTGTTTTTCATCACCGACGATGAAGAGGTTGGGTACTTCGTGAAAATCGACCAATAATTCCAACAATCGGTTCTGCGCCGTGTTTGCATCTTGGTGCTCATCGGCAAGTATGTAATGATACTCTTCCTGCAATCTCTGAAGTACATCCTCATTTTCATCAAGTCTTTGAACCACGACACCGATCATATCATCATAATCATAGAGCTTTCGCACTCTCATGAGTTCCTCATACCGCTTGTATATTTCTATCAGCTCCTTATTTCTCTCAATTTTCTTGAGTGTTTTTTGATGTTCGGTCTTCATTTTTCCTGCATACGCTCCCCGCTCGTGATACACCCCTTCCTGCGCAAAGAATTCCTCTTCGCTTTTTGCAACCAGAAGTGAAAAATCGTTTGGGCTAATGTACTCCCGCTTGAGTTTTGATATGGCATCCAAACAGCTTTGTGCGTATGCACAGTTGTCGTAAAAAGGTCGTAGGTGCTTGAGATGCTTTTTTTCTTCAAGAATTTCTCTCATTAAAAGAATTTTGTCTACGGCAGTAATTGCTTCTGAACTTATCAGTCGGGGAAAATCATCCGGAAATCTTTGGATTGTTGCATTGCAAAATCCGTGGAATGTGTGAATGCTTACCCGATATCCGTCTGGTCCTATCAAAGATACCAGTCGTTTTCGCATCGCTGAAACGCCGGCCTCGGTAAACGTGAGTGCGAGTATCGAAGAAGGATCGGTATCGGTGCGCTTTAAAATATTGGCAATTCTGAGTGTAAGGATTTGCGTTTTTCCTGTTCCCGGACCAGCGATAACAATGACCGGACCCTCGATGGTATCCACCGCCTTCTTTTGCTCTGCATTGAGTATTTTGTACTTCTGATTAAACTCTCGCATCGTGGTCATGATGTCAGTATACACCGACACGTGGCAATATATCCAAAAAACCCGACGCGTACGCGTCGGGTTTGTGTATTAATAATTTCTTAATTGTGCCGCTCGCTCATGGAAGCGAATTTTTTCAAGTGCCTTTGCTTCAATCTGTCGAATACGCTCACGGGTCACCCCAAACATTTTCCCCACTTCTTCAAGGGTGTGGCAAATACCCTCATCATTGAGTCCGTTGCGCATTTCGAGAATCTTCCTCTCCTTATCTGAGAGCTCATCAAGCACTGCGTGAATATGCTCTGAAAGAATACGTCTACTTGCAGCCTGATCAGGTGACTCCATCTTGTCATCAGCGATAAAATGTCCCAGTGTAGACTTCTCTTCTCCCTCATCACCGACGGGAGATTCCAAACTCACGGTAGTCTGACTAATCTTTTGAATGTGATGAATTTTATCAACATCAAGTCCCATCTCGACCGCAACCTCCTCTGGCATGGGGTCGCGTCCCAAGTGTTGTGATAGTTCACGCACTCGTTGTTTATATTTTGCGATTGTTTCAACCATGTGCACGGGGATACGAATGGTTCGTGACTGATCAGCCAGTGCTCGAGTAATTGCTTGGCGAATCCACCATGTTGCATACGTTGAGAATTTAAATCCTTTGGTGTAGTCAAACTTATCAACAGCTTTGAACAATCCGATATTTCCTTCTTGAATTAAATCAAGAAGTGTTAAGTCACTTGAGCGTCCGACATATTTCTTGGCAATTGAGACCACAAGTCGCAAGTTTGAACGCGCTAAAATGCCGCGGGCCTCAGCATCTCCTTCCTTAATGCGCATCGCAAGTTCTTTCTCCTGTTCTGCAACAAGCAGTGGATATTGACCAATTTCTCTCAGATACATCTGCACTGAGTCGCGTGAAGAGTCGCTTCCTGATCCAAATTTTTTCTTTTCCAAAATTTCTCCGGTGTTGTCCTCCAAAATTCCCCCGCTCTCAAGCACATCAATACCTGCGCTTGAAAATCGCTCATACAACTCTTCGAGAAAGATAATGTCTGATTCGATGGATGGAAATTCTTTAAGAATCTCATCGTAGGTAACGTATCCTCGCTCATGACCATTCTTGAGTAGTTTTTCTGCTTGTTTCTCTTTTTTTGATGCAGTCGCTTTTGGTGGCGTTCGCTTTGGTGTCATTTTTTTCACCGCTTTTTTGGTAGTCTTTTCTACAGCCGCCTTTTTAGCCACTGTCTTTTTCCGCGTGCTCGTCGCCGCACGAGCACTTTTGGTTGTCACTTTCTTTTGAGCCATATTTATGTTACTACTGTATAGTTTTTCTACTAATTTACAAGGGTTTTATCCATTTAGAGATGTCGCTCAAGGTGCAACCGCTTATCAAGTAATTCTTGGTATCGCTTCTCGCATTTTGCTATTTCCTCTCGATTTCCTTCACTTTCGGCCTTTCTGAGCGCCGCTCCCGTTTGCTCTATTTCTCGTTCAATACTTTTCTTGTCCAACCGTTGGAGCAGCTCGTCAATCGCCAGCTTCATTGATATTTCATCCGTATACAAGAGCTCCAATCGAAACGCTGCTTCACTGTTGTTTTGCAGCCGCGCTTCAAGAGCACTGAATCCGACGGGAGTTATCACACCTTCAATTTGTTTCTTTAAAAGCACCAAATCTACAAACGGTTTTTCCAAAGATGTTTGCCAAAGGTACATGAGCACCAACTCCTCCTCAGCACCCGCAAGTGGTGTGTGTGTCTTGCCCGGTTCCTCCCGTGGTATTTCCGGCTGCGCAACAGTGTGTATCTTGGCAAGTTCACGTCGTATCGCTTCCTCGGTAACACTCAATTGTGCGGCAACACGTTGTATGAAATGGCTCTTGTCAATCTCGCTCTCTATTTCAGAGATATAAGGGAGTACTTCTCTCTCCACGGTACGCTTAAACGTGCGATCGTCCTTGCTCTGCAATCGATAGTATTCGAGGAGAAAATCAACAACGTGCTGTGACTCTTTAATCGTTTTCCTCCACAGAGCAATATCGCCGCGCGCGAGCATATCAGCGGGGTCTTCTCCAGCAGGAAGTGCTGCAATTTTTACATCAAACCCTGCTCGCAATGCCGCTCGTGCAGACTTTCCGGCACTGGCGATACCTGCCGG
Organism: Patescibacteria group bacterium UBA3530; assembly: GCA_002376945.1. Classification (GTDB taxonomy): domain Bacteria; phylum Patescibacteriota; class Minisyncoccia; order Phycocordibacterales; family UBA2100; genus UBA2100. The sequence continues at coordinate 55,144 of DFOX01000002.1, read as the reverse complement.
ATCTGCGTCCAGCGCAATCACTACATTCTGAGACATTCTACCAAGAAGCGTTATGTGCTCCTGAGTGAGTGCGGTGCCGGAGAGTGCGACGGTATTAGTGTACCCTGCCTGATGCGTCATAATGAGATCCATTTGTCCTTCAACGAGAATTGCAAAATTGGTCTTCCGAATTGCTTGTCGTGCTCTATCGTATCCATACAGTATGTTCGATTTGTGATACAGCACTGTTTCCGGAGAATTGATATACTTTCCCGTGCGATCATCTTTTTGAGCGAATATTCTCCCGGAAAAGGCAACGACTCTGCCGACACTGTCGGTAATGGGAAACATAATGCGAGATCGAAAACGATCATACATCCCTCGGTTTCCCTTTTTTATGAGACCGGCACGTTCGATATCTTTCTCAGAGAAACCGGCTTTTTGTAAATGAGCAAGTGCACCATTCCATCCCTCAGGTGCAAAACCAATTCGAAATGCCTGTATGGTCGCCTTTGTAAGTCCTCTCTCAGTTAGATACGCCGTTGCTTCCTTGTGCTTCTTAAGATTTTGTTCGTAGTATGAGGTGACTGATTCGAGAATTGAGAACAGTGTGTCGGTATCATCTTTCTTGGCCCCACTCTCGTAAGTGAGTGTAACTCCCGCTCTGTCCGCCAAGAGTTTGAGCGCCCCTTTAAAGTCAAGTCCCTCTATTTCTTGTATGAAGGTGAATATGTCTCCACCGACGCCACAGCCGAAACAATGGTACGTTTGTCGCAGAGGAGAAACAACAAATGATGGTGTTTTCTCGGCATGAAAGGGACATTTCCCTTTGAGATTACTCCCCGCAGATTTCATTGAAACGTACTGGCCAACAACTTCCTCGATGGAAAGTCTCGCCTTTATTTCATCAACGTTGCTCATGTGGCGATTGTACCATGCGAGCTCCTCATTCTATTCTTCCTCGGTGATTTCGCGAGCGGAGAGTTCTTCCTGTAGTGCTTCAATTCGTGCATGCTTCTCGCTTCCCTCAAATCCGGTTCCTGCCGGAATGAGTCGTCCGACGATAACGTTCTCCTTCAGTCCTTCAAGTTTGTCTTCCGCGCCGCGCACAGCCGCCTCTGACAATTTACGCGTCGTATTTTGGAATGATGATGCTGATAGGAAACTGTCTCGGGTCAATGCAGTCTCCGTGATTCCGGTTACCAACTGTTCTGCGGTAGCTGTATCTCCTCCAGATGCCTTAATACGCTCATTTTCGCGATCAAGTTCCACATCTTCAACAACCTGCCCGGTTGAGAATTTCGTATCTCCCGGTGCTTTAATCTTACGACGTGAGAACATCTGCTTAATCACCACCTCGAGGTGTTTTCTTGAAACAGCGATACCCTGCAATTCGTAGATCTTGTTGATCTCAGAGATGATGTATTCTTGTGCAAGTTCTTTTCCTGCATAGATAAACAAGTCTGCGAGTTCTGCTGAACCATCGGTTATAAATTGGCCTTTTTTCACCGCTTCACCCTTCTTTACCATAATTTGGCGAACCGCCGGCACTTTATACTCCAATTCTCGCTTTTTGGTATTCTTGCTGGTCCCTTCCGGAATTAGTGTGATGATGGTATCTTCTCCCTCTTTGATAAGTTCTGATACCACTCCGTCAATTCGCGCAATAATAGCCGGATTCTTGGGTGATCGTTTGTCAAATACCTCTTCCACACGTGGCAAACCTTGCGTAATATCTCCACCAACTGAAGCGGTTCCCCCTGCATGCTTTGTGTTCATGGTAAGTTGTGTTGAAGGTTCTCCAAGAGACTGTGCCGCAACAGTTCCAACCGCTTCTCCGATATCTACCAAAGCATTTGTAGTGAGATCATATCCGTAGCAGTGTTGGCACACTCCATGTTGCGTTTTGCATGTCATCGGAGATCGTACGATGACAGTTTCGACGTTTGAGTTTTCAATTTCATCTGCATCGAGAGCGGTCACCAAGTAATTTTTTCCAAATCGTTCTTTCCCATCAATCACAACCGGCGCTGCCAATACACGTCCTTTCGTTGACCGTCCCATCGGAATTTCCATACCAAGTGCATTCACGCGACTTACCGCAACTCCTTCTTTGGTTCCGCAATTCTTTTCGGTAACCACGATATCTTGTGCAACATCAAAGAGACGTCTGGTAAGATATCCTGCCTGTGCGGTCTTCAATGCGGTATCCGCAAGACCTTTACGTGATCCGTGCGTGGTAATGAAGTACTCAATTGGTGTCATTCCCTCCATATATGAGGCAATAACGGGGGTTTCGATGATATCTCCTTTCGGATTCTGAATGAGACCTTTCATACCAATCATTTGTGTTAGTTGTCCAACAGACCCCCGAGCTCCTGAGGTGATCATATCTGCAACTGATCCATGTGGATCTACAGAGTCCATAACGGTGTCCTCGATCGAAGTCTTAGCTTTCTGCCATATTTCAATGGCCATACGTCGTCGTTCTCCTTCGCTGAGCAGCCCTTCGTTGAATTGTTGTCGGAGTTCGAGCACTGCCTGAGTACTTTCGGAAATAATTCGCTCCTTGCTTTCGGGAGTTGCAAGGTCAGAAAGACCCCAAGTGATTCCGGCATGTGTTGCGTACTTGAATCCAAACACCTTGATCTTATCAAGAATCGCGGGCATTCCTTCCAATCCATATTGTGCGATAAGGTCGTCAACCAACCTGTTCATACGCCTTCGATCAAACGTTTCGTTGATGTAGGGAAAATCTTTGGGAAGTACTGAATTGAACAAAAGTCGTCCTATGGTCGTTTCAAACAACTCTCCGTTGAATGCGGCATATTTTTCTGTATCACCCGGAAGAACCTTAATCTTTGCACGGAAATCAACTTCCCCAAAGTCGTATGCACTGATTGCACGGTTTGTTGACTCAAATATCTTACCTTCGCCCTTCGCACCTTCAACGTCTTTGGTCATCCAGTAGATTCCGAGAATCATGTCTTGTCGTGCGTTTGTGGTTACATCACCTGATCCGGGCTTGAGAATGTTTTTATGTGACGACATAATCGTTCGTGCCTCATATTGTGCCTCATCTGAAAGTGGTACGTGTACCGCCATTTGGTCGCCGTCAAAGTCTGCGTTGAATGCTTCACACACAAGTGGGTGCAGTTGAATGGCCGATCCCTCAATCAACACCGGTCGAAACGCCTGCATACTTTGTCGGTGAAGCGTCGGAGCCCGATTGAGAAGAACGTATTTCTCCTTAATCACTTCCTCAAGAATTGCCCATACTTCCGGAATTCCTTCTTCGATTAATCGTCCCGCACCGCGAATGTTATAGGCAATTTCTCTCTCAAGCAATCCGGCGATGATAAAGGGTCGAAAGAGTTCAAGAGCCATCATCTTGGGAAGACCACACTGGTCGAGCGCCAAGTCGGATCCGATAACAATTACCGAACGTCCTGAGTAGTCTACTCGCTTACCAAGTAGATTCTGTCGGAAATACCCTTGCTTGCTTTTGAGATAATCGGCGAGTGACTTGAGTGGACGCGTTCGTTGACCACCAACTGAGTATGCGGTATTTCCACGACGCACCGAATTATCCAACAGAGCATCGACTGCCTCTTGCAAGATGCGTTTTTCATTTCGAAGAATAACGTCAGGTGCATAAATATCCTTCAACTTTTTGAGTCGGTTGTTTCGGTTAATCACCCGACGATAGAGATCGTTAATATCAGATGATGCGTGACGGCCACCTTCAAGCGCCACCATTGGTCGAAGTGCCGGCGGGATGATCGGAAGGCGAGTCATAAACATCCATTCAGGTCGAACTTTAGCTCCAATCATTTGTGTCACCAAGGAAATTCGTTTCTGCAACTTTGCTCTATCAGCAGCTCCTGCTTTTTCATGCTGTTCAAGCAGTCGCACCTTAAAATCTTCAAGGTCAAGGTTTACAAAAATATCATAAATCGCTTCCGCTCCAATTTTTGCTTCAAAACACGCAGAATACTTGAGTGCAAACTTGTGGTAGTCACTTTCATCAAGCACAATACCTTCCTTGATGCTTTCAATTTCCTTCTTAGCAATCGTTGCAAGCTCCTTCAACTTCTTCTTGGTCTTATCATCCTTCACATCGCGGCTCTTGGCCTTGAATTCATTTTCAAGATCTCTTAGAAGACGCCCTTTCTCTTCTTCATTGACCTTTGTAATGATGTACCCGGCAAAGTACACCACTTTTTCAACATCTGCTGCTGAAATACCGAGCATCAGTGCGATGCGAGAAGGTATTCCTCGATGAAACCATATGTGTGCCACCGGGGTTGCCAGTTCAATGTGTCCCATGCGTTCACGTCGTACCACACTTCGGGTTATTTCCACGCCGCATTTCTCACATACGATTCCCTTGAATCGAATGCCGCGATACTTTCCACAGTAGCATTCGAAGTCCTTCTCTGGACCAAATATCTTTTCATCAAACAATCCATTCTTTTCAGGACGTTGTGTTCGATAGTTAATCGTTTCCGGTTTGGTCACCTCACCGCGTGACCATTCGAGTACACGCTCAGGTGACGCCAATTTCAGCGTAACCTTGTCGAAATCATTGATGAGCATTTCTTTGTGTGTCTTCATACGCATTAGTTGTCGTCGTTATTTCTTTCTAAATTGATGTCCAGTGCCAATCCGCGTAAGTGGCGCACCAGAACGTTGAATGTTGCCGGAACGTTTGGTTGTCGAATTCGTTCTCCCTTCACAATTGCGTCAAAAGCAGCTGATCTTCCAAGAATATCGTCGGATTTTATGGTGAGAATTTCTCGCAGTGCATAGGAAGCTCCGTAACCCAACAGTGCCCACACCTCCATTTCTCCAACTCTCTGTCCACCGTTTTGGGCCTTTCCTCCCAGTGGTTGCTGTGTGGTAATTGAGTATGGACCGACACTGCGCATGTGAATCTTATCCTCCACCATGTGGTGCAATTTCAGGATGTACATGTTTCCCACTGCAATTGGCTGATCGAACGCTTCTCCGGTTCGTCCGTCGTGCAAAATCATCTTACCGGACTCAGGGATGCCCGCCTCCTTTAATTCTTGAGTGATTTCTTCTTCCGTTGTTCCTGAAAAAGGCGGTACGATTGCCTGATATCCAAGCTCGTCTGCCGCAAGTCCCAAGTGCATCTCTAAAATTTGTCCCAGATTCATACGGGATGGCACTCCCAGCGGCGTCAGGATAATATCAATTGGCTTTCCTTCCTTGGTGTATGGCATGTCTTCCTCGGGAAGTACTCGTGAGATAACACCCTTGTTACCGTGACGTCCCGCAAGTTTATCTCCCACCGAGATGTTTCGAAGCTGCGCAACTTCAATATGGATTCTTTTGATAATGCCGGATTCTAAATGGTCTCCATTATCACGTGAGAACACTCGTACGCCGACCACGCGACCACGCTTTCCCGCCTCCATTCGCAGAGAAGTGTCTTTCACATCTTTGGCCTTTTCGCCAAAGATTGATCGAAGCAATCGCTCTTCGGGGGTAAGTTGCGTCTCCCCCTTGGGAGTTACTTTGCCAACGAGGATGTCCCCCGCTCGCACCTCGGCTCCAATGCGTACCACTCCCTCTTCATCGAGATTCTTCAATTTTGCCTCTGAGACATTGGGAATATCGTATGTAGTTACTTCGGCTCCAAGTTTTGTGTCACGTACGTACGCAACAAACTCTTCAACATGAATTGAAGTGAACTTACTGTTCTTGACGAGACGCTCGGAGATCACAATGGCGTCTTCATAATTTGAACCAGCCCATGACATGAATGCGATCCGTGCGTTTTGTCCGATAGCAATTTGGCCATCCACACTTGATGAATTGTCAGCCAAAACATCACCGGTCTTTATCTTATCGCCAACTTTTACCGCTACGCGCTGATGGGCCATGGACATATTATTTGTTCGCGAGAACAATACGAGATTATATTCTCTCTCTTTTCCTTTATTGTTTTTTACTACAACTTTTCGTGCATCAGCGTAGGTCACGGTTCCGGCCTCATCGGCAAGTACCAATCGCCCGGAGTCACGCGCTGCGTTTTCCTCAATTCCTGTAGCAACAAAAGGCACTTCCGGCACAATGCATGGAACGGCCTGTTTTTGCATGTTTGAACCCATAAGTGATCGGTTTGCATCATCGTGCTCAAGGAACGGAATCATGGTCGTTGCTACTGAAAATGCCTGTCCCGTTGCCACTTCGATGTAATCAACTTCTTTGGGATCAATAAATTGTGGTTCGCCTCCCTTTCGTGCTTCAATTAGATCTTCCTTAATTTTCCCTGACGCATCTCGATCCGTCGCTGCGTGGGCGATGTAGTACTGCTCCTCATCCAACGCATTGAGATACACGATTTCATCGGTAACTTTCCCGTTCTTCACTCGCGCATACGGTGTCTCAATAATTCCAAAATCGTTCAAACGTGCATGTACGGCAAGACGAAGAATGAGTCCGATGTTTTGGCCTTCAGGCGTTTGAATTGGGCAGAGACGTCCGTAGTGACTGGTGTGTACATCTCGCACATCAAATCCCGCGCGCTCACGGGTAAGTCCTCCCGGACCAAGAGCAGATAATGTTCGTAAGTGTTCAAGTTCCCCGAGAATATTGTGTTGCTCCATAAACTGTGACAACTGGTTTGTTGAGAAGAACTCCATCACTGCCGCTGAAAATGGACGTGGATTAATGAATTGCACTGGAAGTACGGTTTCAGCATCTACGGTGGACATACGGTCTTGTATGTTTCTCTTCAAGCGACTCATGCCAATGCGAACTTGATGCTGCATCATTTCCCCCACATAGCGAACACGTCGAAATCCCAGGTGATCAATATCGTCTTCCTGAGCTCCTTTGGTATTATTGAGTGTGATGATTTGTCCGATAATACGAACAATATCGTCTGCGGTAAGTGTCTGTTCCTCAAGAGATTTGTCGGTGGTCTTAAGACCAAATCGATGATTGAATTGATACCGTCCTACTTTTGAAAGATCGTATCGTTCTGCACTAAAGATTGAGTTGACAAATTCTTTGGCAGTTTCGGGTGTTGCAAGATCACCATCTCGAAGACGTTTATAAATCTCCAAATACGCGTCTTCTGTTGTCTGCGCAAGATCAGCTTCCAATGAAGCTTTGAGTACCTCTTCTGCTCCTTCGACATCTTTGAATGTTTTGAGTATCGCCGTTTCATCTTCAATTCCAAACACCTTGAGCAGTGAGGTGACGGGAAACTTTCGCTTTCGATCAATTTTTACATAAATGACACCATCTGGCTCACTTTCGATCTCAACCCATGCACCACGTGCTGGAATAATCTTTGCGCCGAAGTATTCAGATCCCTTCATCTCATTCTTCAAGAAAAACACGCCGTATGAACGGGCGAGCTGTGGCACCACGACACGCTCAACACCATTGATGATAAACGTTCCGTGATCCGTCATGTAGGGAAAATCAGCGAGAAAAATTTCCTGACGTTTTGTCTCTCCCGTTGTTTTGTTGGTAAGTTTTGCTTCGATTCGCATTGGAATCTTGTAACTCAAGCGTTTGTATTTAGCGTAGTGTTCATCATACTCGGGCTTGCCGAAGGTGAACTTTGAAATATCAAGGTCGAACTTCTTTCCTGAGTAGTCCGAAATGGGTGAAAATTCTTCAAATACCGTTTTTACACCTTCTTCCAATAGGCGCTTGTACGAGTCGATTTGCTCGCGCACCAAATTAGGTGTTTCGACTAAGTTCGTGGTGAACTTTCCGAAGTACTTCTTAGGCAACGTAGTGTTACTCATATTACATTTAGAACGAGCCGACGATGCATCGTCTCGTTACATTTACACACTAAGGTTAGTAATTGTTTGCCAAGCAATACGTGAGTTCTTAAATCACTTAACAAAAGTATTAAAAATCACTTTTCATGACTCGATTTCCTACGAAATCAGCCAGGACACAATCACACAAAAAGTACGCGGCATTGTACTTGAAGGAATATTTTTTGTCAACTGATTTTCAGGGACAACTACTTCTCCCAATCTTCGATAACAATGCGCTTCTTTTTCTCATGTATTTTAAGTTGGAGGTTCTGTTTTCCCTTCCATCTAAATTGGCGAACAATGTTGATGGGTAGAGTGATGCTGTAACTTGCACCTCCTGCAACTTTAGTAAGTTTCCGTACTAAATTCTCTCCAATGCGTTTTCTTGTTTTCATATATACACTCTAACACATCTACTGAGATATCTACGTAGATATCTCAGTAGATATAGTCACGAGATTACTTTCGCTGCTCTCTCTTCCACTGCTCAATATGTTTATGATGTCCTGAGAGAAGTATTTTTGGAACGTTGTAGTCTTTTCCTTTCCACTTGAGAACTTCGGGGCGAGTATACACGTCCGGACTCGCAACTCTCGTATCCTCAAGAGACGCTCTGTTACCAAGCACTCCGGGGATATTGCGTGAGACGGCATCGGCAACCAGAGCAGCCGGCAACTCTCCTCCGGTGAGTATAAACGGGCCCACCGACATAGGTTTTGCTTTTAGAATATTCGCTACGCGTGCATCGATTCCCTCATAGTGTCCGCATAGGAACACGAGATGTTTTCTTTTCGCCAGTCGTTGTGCATCCTTTTGTTCAAACTGTTTTCCGCTCGGAGAGAAGAAAATCACTTCAACATCTTTCTTTCTTCCAATTGCTTTTTGCACAGCTCGCAGTATACTTTCGGCTTCTAATACCATTCCCGGACCTCCTCCGTATGGTTTGTGGTCCACTCGCCGGTGCTTGTCTTTGGTAAAATCACGAGGATTATAAAAGGAAACACTCACTTTTTTATCCTCCTGGGCACGCTTGAGTATTGATGCATTGAAGTAGCATTCGAGTGACTCTGGAAACAGTGTGATTATGTGAAAATGTATCATGATGGTAGCTTACACGGCAACACAAAACCCCGCAATACAGCGGGGCTTTATGTTACGAAAATATGCTCTACAATCCCAAGTCTTCCATTGCTTCATCGACAGATTTTGAAGCTGCTGCCTTATCTTCTGCTGACATTTCTTCAGCTTCCTGTGGAGTAGTTGCGGGAGTTTCTTCACGAGCGTCGCGTGGCATACCACCTTCCGGCTCGTTAATTTTTAAATTAACTCTCGCGTCGTTCTTCATCCCAACTACTCGCAAGAGTGTTCGGATAGCTTTTGCGGTGTTTCCCGAGCGTCCGATAATTTTACCCATATCGTCCTTGTGAACGTCGAGTGTGAGCAGTACGCCCATCTCGTCTACTGTGCGATCTACTTTTACATCGTCCGGGTTGTCCACCAACGCCTTCACTACAAATTCTAGAAATGCTTGATCTCCTTCCATGATGTTCTGTATTAATTTTTTAAAAGTCGCCGCATACGCGACGACTTTTATTATTACATGCAATGATGTTAAGTCAACTGAACTACTCGTCTGTCTTTGCTTCCTCGGTAGTATCTTCTGCGTCTGGCGCTTCTTCCTCTTGTGCGCTCTCTGCCGAATTTTCGTCTTCTGGGGCAGCCGATGTTTCTTCAGCAACCTCCTCTGTCTCGCTAACGACCGGGGATTTCTGCGGAAGTACATTAATGGTATCAGCATCGACAATCCCCGCCTTTACCAACATATTGTGTACGGTACCACTTGCCTGAGCTCCAACTGAAATCCAGTGTTTGATTTTTTCCTCGCTCAAATTTTGTTCCTTTGTTTTAGGATTGTAGAAACCAACACGGTCTACGTGCTTTTCACTCTTGGGTCCGCGAGTATGCTCGGTAACGACCACACGATATGATGGATCGTTTTTTCTGCCGGTTCGCTGTAATCGTATCTTTAGCATATGTGGGCGAAACTATAGCAAAATTTCTTTTAATGTCTATACTTGCGACTGTCAGCGTAAAATAGTAAGCGCCCCCTTAGGATAAGGGAGCACCCGTAGCTTCCCTATCAAGGAAAACTCATATGCTTGCTGCCGCACATGGTACCATACGTGAACGAAGAGCAAATTGTTGATATCTCGCTATGCAACACAAGAAAAGACAACACAAGCGTGTACGTACACTTACCGGAGTGATTACCGTTACGAAAAACGGAACGGGATTCTTTATGCATGAAGACATACCAAAAGACATTCGAATCGAAACACAATACCTACATACCGCATTAAACGGCGACACGGTCGAAATTGTGCGATTTCCCCATACATCCCGCGATGAGCGTCAGCAAGGGAAAGTACTCAATATTATCTCTCGAGCACAGGAGCATTTTGTGGGAACCCTTACACGAGAGAATCATATGTGGCTACTGAAACCGGATAATCCACTGGTATATACTGCGATCCGGCTCATTACACACAAGGGAGCACAAGAAGGGTATAAGGCCTTGGTGCACATAACGAAATGGGATGATCCGAGCACACTGCCGGAAGGAGTGTTGGAAAAAGTCATTGGTAAAGCAGGTGAACATGAGACCGAGATGGAAGCAATAGTGCTTGATCGTGGGTTTGTCAGCGAATTTCCAAAAGCGGTTGAAGACGCTGCTCGAACACTACAGCGCGAGAGTAACATTACCGACGAGGAAAGACGTTGGAGGGAAGACTATACCGCCATTCCCACCTGTACGATTGACCCTGATGACGCTAAAGATTTTGATGACGCGCTTTCAATACAGACACTTCCGAACGGGAACTATGAGGTCGGAGTACATATCGCTGATGTTACCCATTATGTGCGCCCTGGGTCACTCCTGGAAACTGAGGCACAAAAGCGTGCAACATCGGTATACCTTGTCGATCGCACCATACCAATGCTTCCCGAGATTATCTCAAATGATCTCTGCAGCTTAAACCCTCACGAAGAGAAACGGGCCTTTTCGGTCATCTTTGAAATGGATACTGACGCTCGCGTGGTTAAAAAGAGGTTTGCAAAGACGCTCATTACATCACGTCATCGATTCACCTATCGCAATGCGCAAAACATTTTGGATGGCGAGGCACACGAATACGATCGAGAGTTGCGCACATTGTGGGCACTCTCACAAAAACTGAAAGCGAAACGTATCGCAAAAGGAGCGATTGAGTTTACCAATAATGAAATTCAATTTGAACTTGATGCGCACGGCGCTCCCGTGCAGGTACACATAAAAGAACATCTCAATACCATGAAGCTCATCGAAGAGTTTATGCTCCTGGCAAACAGCACTGTCGCCAAACATATTTCTGAGTGTTGTGTGGGAAAAAACCCTTCACATTCAATGTCCATATATCGCATTCATGACGCACCTGATCCGGATAAGTTGGCTGAGCTGAGTGTATTCTTGCGCGCACTAGGACATGATCACTTGGGTGGAGATCTCTCCCAAATTGAAACAAAAGATATCGCACAGCTTCTCAGAGAAGTGCGGGGAACACCCGAAGAAGCCGTGGTGCAGATGGCTACATTACGATCAATGGCAAAAGCGGTGTATAGTGATAAAAATATCGGTCATTTTAGTTTGGGATTTAAGCACTATACTCACTTCACCTCTCCCATACGACGGTATCCTGACATGATGGTACATCGCATACTCTTTGCACATCTTCACCATGAACCACTCACACATGAAGAGTTACTTGTGTATCGTCGTATGGCGACCGCCGCAAGCCAAAGAGAGGTTGAAGCGGTGCGTGCAGAACGTGATTCGGTTAAATTCAAGCAGGTTGAATATATGCGCACACGTATTGGTGATACATTTGACGGAAAAATCACGGGGGTTTCAAAGGGAGGTATATTCGTTGCAGAAGTGACCACGCAGGCAGAAGGCATGGTGCGTATGAGCACTATTCCCGGAGGATGGTATGAACTTGATGAAAAACGGTACGCGATTGTGAATACAAACAATGGCACCACATACCGCATCGGGGACACGGTGCGTATACGGTTAGCGGGTGTATATCTTGAAACCAGAGAGCTTGATTGGGAAATCATCGTGTAGTATTCTCACAAAAAGGAGGGTGCGGTAATGGCAGAAATACGAATCTACGACACCACGAACATACTGGACACAAGGTACAAGGATCAGTTGATGTTCTGTATGTTTGAAATAGCTCAGCTCTACGCTGATGCATTGGAAATAGACATGGTCATTGAAAATGATGAGGGGATATCTCTAAAGAGCACAGATACTCCTCCACATCTTAAGGAGGAGCTCAATCACCTGTGCAAGACGATTATCACCACCCTGGTGACACTGTCGGCTGATGACAATGCGCATGCTAACTAAGTTCCGGATAGGAGCGGGAATGATTTCCCGCTCTTTTGCTATACTGTTACACGCACAGCTTCGTCAAATTTTACCGACAGTAGTTTTGATATTCCGTCACTTCCCATCGTTACTCCGTACAATTCCCCTGCGGCTTCCATGGTCTGTCGATTGTGAGTGATGAGTATTAATTGACTCTTTTCCGAAAGCGCGCGTATCATATCAGCGTAACGTCGAGAATTCGCTTCATCAAGCGCCGCATCTGTTTCATCGAGAATGATAAAGGGTGGTGGATTTACCTGACTCATGGCAAAGATGAGTGCGATTGACGTCAGCGCGCGCTCACCTCCTGAGAGCACTTCGAGTGTCGTTACCTTCTTTCGAGGAAGTTGTACACGCACCTCTATTCCCTCGTCCTCACCACTTTGTGATTCTTTTATTACATCCAATTGCGCTGCTCCCCCATCAAAAAGCATGGAGAAGAATTTCTCAAATTCAATATTAATTTTGGTGAGTCCCTCGGTAAAACGTGTTGCAATTTCAGTATCTAAACGGCTAAGAATTTCAAGAAGTGTTTGCTGTGAGTGTTCTAAATCTCTCACTTCTTTTTCGATAAACTCACCTTGTGTGCACACTGCTTCATATTTTTGGATAATCGACTCATCAACACCGCCTGCCTCATCGAGTCGTGCCTCAACACGATCAATTTCTGATAATAGCTCTTGCAGTTCTTCTTTGGACAAGGAGATGGTTTCGGCTTGTCCTGTGTATACAATCCCTCTATCTTGTGCTCGATGCTCAATGTCAACGAGAAGCTTTTGTGCGCGCTCAAGCGCTTGTGCCTCATGGTGCGCTACATCGTATTCTCTTTCTCTTTCTCGTAGTTGCTCTTTTAGTTCAAAATATGCGTTCTGTTGTGCCTTTTGTTCACGTAAAGCGGCAAGCGTTTTGGTTCTTGCAACCGCAAGAGCTTCCTCTTCACTACATAAAGCGGCGAGAGATTCTTCAACCTCTGCCAATTCTTTTTGGAGTGCTTCTTTGGAATCTGTGTGCTTTGACGTCTTTGTATTGGGTATGCATTGATTGAGGAACTCACGTACCGAAGTAACTACTTCGTGTAGAAAAGAAGTGTCGTTATCTTTATGGGCTTTTTGTATACGTTTTTCAATATCGACAAGTAACGCTTCCACTTTTACAAAAGGAATGTGTTGGTTGGTGTGCTGTGCTTCAGTGCTGTTTGTCACAACGGAAAGTGTACCCTCCAGTTTTCCTCGTCTTCGTTCAAGTACTCCCTTTTCTTGGGCAAGTCGTTGTGTTTGCACGTCAAGCGCACCGAGTGCACTGGTATCTTTCTCGGTCTCAATTTTTGCATCAGCTTTTGTAACGCGTTCCCTTGCAAGCGTAACGTTATGTTCTGCTCCGTTCAACAACTCCGTAACCCGTCGCTTTTCTGAATTAATTCTCAGTCTCTCAAGTGTTATGTAGCGCGTGTAGTGTTCAACCAACTGTCGTTTTAGAGCTCGCGCGCGCTCAACCTTTTTTACCTGTCGTTCAAGGTGGGTGCGCTGTAGTGCAAGTTCTTGCTGTTGTAGCTGCGCTTCGCGCATATTCTCGTTTGTTTTTTCAAGTTTTTTCTCACTCTCCACTTTTTTGTAGTGAAATGTTTTCAGACCGAGCGCCTCCTCAATCATTGCCTTTCTCTCTTTGGTGGATGCACCCAAGATTCTATCTGCTTCACCTTGAGAGATGATATGATGTCCCGTTGATCCTATATTGGCAGAAGAGAGTAGCTCGATTACGTCCTTCAAACGCACCTTGCTTCCATTGATAGTGTAGTCATGTGCGCCATCACGGTGCACCATCCGCTCAACAACGACTTCATCGAAATCTATATCGAGAAGCTTTCTCCTATTATCAAAGACCAGCGCAACACGTGCTCGGTGTGCTTTTGGCTGTCGGTCGTTTCCTGACCAGATAAGATCGGGACCGCGCTTTCCGCGCAGAGCTTTCATTGACTGCTCTCCGAGTACAAAACGAAATGCTTCTGCAGTATTACTCTTTCCGGAACCATTGGGACCGACAATTCCTGAAATGGGGGATGAGAAGGAGAGTGTGCTTTTCTTGGCGAAGGATTTAAACCCCGACAGCTCAATCGATTTCAACATATCCATAAGTATACCAAAGGAAATGTCGAGAAAAGAGTGACTACCACCCTTTCACTTCGATGGCTTTCTGGGCTGCGGCTTGTTCTGCTTCTTGTTTTGAGCGTCCCTCGCCTTGAGCTACTGATTCAGTATTGATATATGCCGCGGCAATAAATTTCTTATCGTGATCTGGCCCCGCTTCTTTCACCATTTTGTACGACGGTGTCACTGAAAATTCTTCCTGTACTTTTTCTTGAAAATAGCTCTTGGGATCTTGCCATAAGCGTCTTTCAACAATCTCATCAATCTTGGGGAATAGCGTCTGTGCAATGAATGTGCGTGCCGCATCATACCCTTGATCAAGGTAGAGCGCGCCGATGAATGCTTCGAATGTGTTTGCAAGAATATATTGTCGTGCGCGACCGGTATCTTTTTCCTCCCCCTTGGAAAGGAGGAGAAAGTCATTCATTCCCAAGGAAGATGCTGATTCGGAAATACTGACCGTATTAACCAAAGCAGCTCGAAAAGCGGTTAGTTCTCCTTCTGGTCGGTCTTTGTATTTAGTAAACAAAAAATCGGTGATGACCAATTCCAAAACCGCGTCTCCCAGAAACTCGAGGCGCTCATTGTGCTCAGTCGCCACATCTCGGTTCTCATTCACATATGAGCGATGCGTAAATGCAGTTTGTATGAGCTGCTTATCATTGAAGACACACCCCACTCTTTTTTCAAATTCTAAAAAATCTTTCATGATGCTACCGTACCGTTAAGAACGATCTTGTGCAAGAATATTTACCGCTTTGGTGATGACCGGAAGAATATCATCGTAAAAATTCAAATCGACTATATCTGATAGTTTAAACCACCGTGCATCGTCCAACCCCCCCTTGTCTTTATCCAATCGAATATCATCAAAGGCAGATTCCGCCAAAAAATATACCACGTGCTTTCTTTTTTTGATAAGCTCAGGATCATTTGCGATGTACTCGTTCTCGCCAATCTTTTCTTTAATCTCAACGTCAAGTCCAAGCTCTTCGTGTATTTTCTTCTTCGTTCCCTCCTCTTCTGAAGTTTCCGCTTCAATGTGTCCCTTAGAAAGCGTCCAGTGTCCGAAGATATCGTGCACAAAAGCAGCATACATGGCTCCTGTTTCATCCTTTGCATAGACAAATGCGCCTCCGAGCCGTTCAACAACCATATCTTCGTAAGCGATTTCTTTCTTTTTTTTGTTTTGTCGTTCTTTTCCGGGTTCACCCATCTCTTTGTATACCGCCCCCAACACTCCGTTAATGAAACGTCCACTTGATTCACCACCGAATTCTTTTCCCAGTTCGATTGCTTCGTTGATGGCAACTTTAGGTGGCACCTGTTCACGATCAGCATAGAACAGTTCAGAGAGTCCTAGTCGCAAGATGTTGCGGTCAGTAACTGCGATCTTCTCAAGGGGCCATTCAGGCGCCGCCTTTTCGATCACCTTATCTATCTCCGCCTGTTTTGCTAAAACAGTGTCAAGTAGCTGCTTCATGAATGGGAACAGGTTTGTATCTGGGGCGAATTCACTCGCATTGTTTGCTAATATCTCATCGGCACGCGTAGGTGTAACACCTTCCGAATCCAGTTCGAATAGTGTTTGCAGAACAACGGATCTTGCGGTGTGTCGATTTGACATAGAACAGCTTACCTAGAGTGTACCTTTTGGATAGCAAAACGCACACCATTGGTGTGCATAGTGCATTATTTCTCTTTCTTTGCTTGGGTTTTCTTAGCTACCTTTACGGTTTCTTTCACCTCCTTCTTCTTGGCTTCAATTTTTTCCTCCTTCGCATTCTTCGGTGTATCGTGCATCTCTTCTTCAGGCACTCTTTCTTCACCAAGTGTCTTGATCTTCTCTTCACGTCGCTTCATACGAGCTGTACGTTTTGCTACGACATCTACCACTTCACGTCCTCGGTAACTCCCGCACTCCGGACACATTCGATGACGAAGATGCTGAGCGCCACATTGAGCGCATGTTGAAAGACGCGGCTCTTTGAGCGCATGGTGTGAGCGGCGATTACCGGTATGTGAGCGCGTCACGCGCATTCGTACTGACATGGGTCATGATTATACGGAAAAACGCACAAAAGGCAACCTATTCACGGCGCAGGAAACGCCGACGATGCTCATCGCACAATCCGTACTCTTTGATAGATTCAAAATGTGCCTTGGTACCGTATCCTTTGTGTTGCTCGAAGCCATACTGTGGATACTTCTTGCTTAATGCAATCATTCTCTTGTCCCGTACCACCTTGGCAGCAACGGACGCAAGTGCGATAGCACGTTCCTTTTCATCTCCTTTTATGATAGTTTTCTGATTCGTGTATCTCTCCGGTGCTGTAAGACCACCATCTAAAAGAATGGTAACGTCTTTGAGATCACAATGTTCTGGGATTAGCTTGGACAACACTCCTTCCAACGCTTGATGTATGGCAACCGTTACTCCTGCTTGATCAATTAGTGCAGACGGCGCAAAAGCCACTGCATGTTGTATATCAGTATTTTCTTTGAGCCACGTAAATAGTTTCTCTCGTCTTAACGCGGTGAGTTTCTTGGAATCTTTAATTCCTTTTTGGAAATATTCGTGTTCTATCTTTACATCTCCCTTAAAGATAACTCCGCCAACAGCAAGAGGTCCTGCTAGTGGACCGCGTCCTGCCTCATCTATACCGATAATATATTTCATACATAGTACATAGTACCGACTTTGCTATACTTACACCAACATGAGTGCCAACTTCATACACTTGCATACGCATAGTCACTTTTCCTTGCTTAATGCATTGCCAAAAATACCTGACCTGGTGGAGGCGGCAGCACAAGACAATCAGCACGCCATTGCACTCACTGATGATGGCAATCTCTACGGAGCAATAGAGTTCTACAAAGCGTGTGTCAAAGAAGGTATCAAGCCAATCATCGGTGTTGACTTCTACGTCGCTCCTAGAACTCGGTTTGATAAGGAGCATCGGGTTGATAATGTAACATCACGACTCGTACTGCTTGCTAAGAACAAACAGGGCTACGATAATCTCATAAAATTGGTCACTCACTCACACATCGATGGTTTCTATTACCGACCCCGTATTGATCAAGAACTCATTGAAACATACAAGGATAATCTCATCGCCATTTTGCCCTCATTCTCCTCTCCGGTATCGCACGCTCTTACGTACAATGATACTGAAAAGGCAGTAGAGCGACTCAAATGGTACAAGGATGTGTTTGAGGACGATTTATATCTTGAGGTAACGCATCATCCGGAGATAGCGAATCATGCACAACTGCAAGAGCGTATTGTATTGCTCGCACAAACGCAACAGGTTCCGCTTGTTGCAGCGCATGATGTGTATTATATGAAAAAGGAAGACAATCTGGCACGCGAACTCGCTCGAAAAATACGAAGTGGCACATCACTTATGGGAGATGAGGCGGAGCGCCCGGACGATTTCTCGTTCATTACTCAAAACACGGCCAAAAAATACTTTGGAAAATACCCTGAGGCACTCGCCAATACCGTAAAAATTGCGGCACAGTGTAACCTGACACTTACTCTCGGGGAATGGATATTTCCCGAATACCCACTCGAGGACGGGAAGACGTATGATTACATGCTCAGAGAAGCAGTGGAGCGTGGTTACGAAAAACGGAAACTCACCCCTACTCCGGAAATGAAGAAACGTGTTGAATATGAATTGGAAATTATCGCTCTTAAGGGTTTCTCACCATACTTCCTTGTGGTATCCGACTTGTTGCGGTACGCAAAAAGTGTTGGAATATTAACCAACACAAGAGGTTCGGCCGCTGGCTCATTTGTGTCATACCTCACCGAAATCACTACAGTGAATCCACTTGACTATAACCTCCCGTTTGAGCGATTCTTAAATCCCGAGCGACCATCCGCACCTGATGTTGATATGGATATTGCTGACAATCGACGTGATGATTTGATTGACTACGCCCGAGAAAAATATGGTACAGAGCACGTTGCTCAAATTGGAACATTTGGCACGATGATGGCGCGAGCGGTGGTGCGTGACGTTGCACGAGCTTTAGGACATTCATATGGTGTTGGAGATCGTATTGCAAAATTGATCCCGTTTGGTGCACAAGGATTTCCTATGAGCATCGACCGCGCCATCGCACTGGTGCCTGAGCTGAAGCAGGCGTACAAGGAAGACTCGGAAACCAGAGAAATAATTGATCTCGCAAAGAAACTTGAGGGTAATGCTCGACATATTGGTGTTCACGCGGCAGGTGTGGTGATTGCACCGCACCCGGTAATTGAATATGCACCACTGCAACCTGACCCAAAGGGAGGAAAAACCATCACGCAGTACAATATGTATTCCATTGCAGATGAGTACGGTGGGGTTGGTCTTTTGAAATTTGATTTTTTGGGACTTAAGAACCTGGCTGTTCTTGCAGACTCGATTAGGCGTGTCAAAAAGATTCGAGACATTGAAATTGATGCGGATCACATACCACTTGATGATGAGAAGACTTTTGAGATGCTCGCGCAGGGGCATACCATGGGTGTGTTCCAAATGGCGAGTGCCGGAATGACACGATACTTAATGGAACTGCAACCAACGACGATTCACGACATTAACGCCATGGTTGCACTCTATCGCCCAGGACCGATGGAGTTTATTTCTGATTACATCGCACGAAAGCGAGATCCTTCGAAAGTAGCGTACATTGATCCTCGCATGGAAAAATATTTGAAGCCAACGTTTGGTATTTTAATCTATCAAGATGACGTGATGCTCATCGCCGTTGAACTTGCGGGATATTCATGGGGAGAAGCGGATAAGTTTCGAAAGGCGATGGGAAAGAAAATTCCTGCTGAAATGGCAAAACAGAAGGACACGTTCCATGATGGTTGCATTGAGCACGGTATGAGTGAGGACGCGGCTCAGAAGCTGTGGGATATGATTGAGACATTTGCAGCATATGGCTTTAATAAGAGTCACAGCGTGAGTTACGGAAATCTGGCGTACAAGACAGCGTATATGAAGGCCAATTATCCTCTTGAATTTATGTCTGCTCTTCTCACCGCAGATGCGGGAGATGTTGAGAAAATTTCAGAAATTATTGCTGAGTGTAAGTCCATGAACATTGAGATTGCACCACCGGATGTGAATAAAAGTTATGAAGAATTTGCAGTCATACCACATGAACATACAATATTGTTTGGATTGGATTCAATTAAAAACTTTGGAAGCAATGTGGCGCATGCAATTGTTGAGGAGAGAAAAGCGAATGGTGCATTCTCAGATATCAGCGATTTTCTTGAAAGAGTGCGTACCAGCGGTATGAACCGACGCGGACTTGAATCACTCATTCAATGTGGTGCCCTTGATACATTTGCGACTCGCGGCGTACTTCTTGAAAACATCGAACTCCTGTTGGAATTCCAGAAAGAAATGAACAAGCAACCTGAAGGACAAGATACTCTCTTTGGTGCAACTGAAACGACCAATACGTTACGTCTCGTACCTGCCGACGACGTCGATCCTACGCAGCGCCTTGTGTGGGAGAAGGAACTACTTGGTCTGTATGTCTCGGGACATCCGCTGAAGATGCATGCGCATAAGCTTGCAGGAAACCCAACAATTAAGCAAACGAAGGAATCGATTCGAGAGGGAACCACCACAGTGATTGCAGGAATTATTGCAGAACACAAGACCATCCTTACCAAAAATGGCGAGAAAATGGCTTTTATCACCTTCAATGACTTAGAGGACTCTATTGAAGCAGTAGCTTTTCCGAGAGTTCTGAATGAACACGGAGAAAATCTTGAGATGGACAAATGTGTACTCTTAAAGGGAAGGGTGTCTAAACGGAATGAGGAGATGAGTTTTATTATTGAAGCAGTTCGAGCGTTGTAAAAAGACAAAGTCCCGCGTGCGCGGGACTTTGTTGCCTAGGTACTCCTCAGTGCCTGAATTGTCAGGCGTGATCCGTAATCGATGATTACCGCTCTGTTGGACAATCGTCTCCCGAATTGGCTTGCCTTTTCTAATTCAGAATCAGCTGCTCGGTAGAGCTTTACCGCCGATCCGTGCAACGAATAGATGGTGTGGTCTTTTACCTCACCATACCGCTTCTGGACCAAAAGTAATCCCCCGAAATGACTAGAGAATACTTCCGCAACCCGGGTATCCTGAGACTCAATCCAGTATTGATACTCAAGCCGGTTGCTCCATATCCCCGCCAAAAAGTAGCGGGTCAGAGCTACCGCGAGATTCGATCCTCCCCAATGCGTTTGCAACCGGAAGTAGTGCTCAATCAGCACAACGATTGCAAAACACTTAAGGATTACCTTGATAGGGCGAATTCTTCCTATCTTGTATACTCGATCGCGATATAGTATCACCAGGCGAGTACCACCTAGCCGAACTTGCAAATGATTCATAAAGATCACCTCCCTTCTCCGATTCAAATTCTGCCATGGATTTAGGTGTGTTGTCAATAACGCTGCTTGCAGTTCTGCTCCATGGTGCTACCATAGACTTAATCAGAGATTGCTTTGGCTACCAACCAAAGGCGTATGCGCTCAGTTGCCTAATCTGATAATGAAGTGCCCTAAGGGGAAACTAGGTGGAACCGCGGTGTATAATCGTCCTAGTAAGTACACGAGTGTTCGTGTGTTTACCAGGGCGTTTTTAATTACCATACTATATGGAAGATCGAGATCACAAAAAATTAGGAAAACGACTTGGGTTGTTTACCTTCTCTCATGATGTCGGGAAGGGATTACCTCTCTTTACCGCAAAAGGCGCAGCGATGCGACGTGCTATTGAAACATTCATCATTGATGAAGAAATCCGTCGCGGATACCAACACGTCCGAACACCAGACATCGCCAAGTTGGATTTATACAAAAAATCGGGGCACTATCCACACTACAAAGACTCAATGTACGCGCCGATTAAAATCGATGACGAAGAATTTATGCTGCGTCCCATGACGTGTCCGCATCACTTTGAATTGTATCTTTCAAAACCACATAGCTACCGAGAACTTCCCATGCGTATTGCAGAACTTGCGGGACTCTATCGGTATGAGCAATCCGGGGAACTGATGGGCCTGCAAAGAGTACGGACCTTCTGTCTTGCTGATGCACACATTATCTGCAAGGACGAAGAACAAGCTATTGAGGAAATCGGTGGCGCTCTTGACCTTATCGAATACATTGCAGGAGTGTTCGGGCTCGAGATGGGAAAAGACTATTGGTATCGTCTGTCGCTTGGTGATAGAAATAACACTGAAAAATACTACGATAATCCAGACGCGTGGGAAAAATCAGAGGACCTTATGCGTGAATTGATGCATAAACGAGGAAGTAAATTTGTCGAAGCAGGAGATGAAGCTGCATTCTACGGACCAAAGATTGACGTGCAAATGAAAAATTCCAATGGAAAGGAGGACACTGCGTTTACCGTACAATATGACTTCTGCATGCCGGATCGCTTTAACCTTACCTACATCTCAGAAGATGGATCGCCCAAACGCGCGTTTGTGGTGCACCGATCATCAGTCGGAGCAATAGAGAGAATCATGGCATTCCTCATTGAGCACTATGCGGGGTCGTTCCCCACATGGCTTGCGCCTGAACAAGTGAGAATACTTTCTGTGTCAGAAACGCATGCAGCATACGCAAAAGAAGTACATCAAAAATTAAAGGATGCAAAAGTGAGGGCAGAAATTGATATTTCAAATACTGCACTTGGAAAGAAAATACATAGAGCGTCAGAGGATCTCCTTCCGTACACCATCGTTATTGGTGATGAAGAAATGTCCCATTCGACCATAACGGTGGAGAGCAGAGATGAGGGGGCTCTTGGTTCAATGCGTATTGAAGATTTTGTTTCAAGAATACGAGCAGAAGAGAAGCATTGAGAATATGCCATACTCTTCTCAGGAGTGAAACGAGATGGATGCTCGTTGTGATAGATTGAAAAGAGTTGGATCTAAATTCAAAAAATTGATTACTCATAACTAATTCATCCTCCGAGAAGGAGGATGTTTAGTAGTTGGTATAGTACCGTAGCTCTCTTGTAAACTCAGATGCTGCCTGATTAAAATCTCGACGAAATGCATACGGATCAGATCGCTGATAGTATGTTGGTGTTTTCCGCTGGATTACCACATAGGGAATGTACGGTCGATACGAACTTCGCTGTTGATATGATTGCTTTCGAATCGGCTGTCCGTATCGGTATCCAATTTGCATACCCTGGGTAGTAAATTGAAATCCGTAGTTTGTGGGATTGTATTGATATCCACTAGCGCAGAATCCACTAATGCATCCCGACGCACGGTATCCATTGTTTGGGTACGTATTATATGAGAAGGTCTGTGCGTATGTCTGATCTGGCAACAGGATTGTTGCAAACAGCACGAACGTGACTGCGCCAGCAACTAACAAAAATGTGTTTCTATACATGTGTGGATATAATATCATAGATATTGATACTGTCAATAGTACAAAAAACACCTTGGTTTGGTGTTTTTTGTACCTATCTCATTAGTTATGCGTGAAGGATAGTCGTGGTCCACCTTCACCTTTTTCGAGAGTAAGGGTTGCTGACTCTCCTGCTGACGCTTCCGGTGTTTTTGGAGTCTCTACTACTTCCTCACTTGCATAACGTGCAGTTCCGGTGAATCTTGCAAAAGCAGTTCCTATCTCTTTTCGGAAGTACACTGCCACTGCACCTAAAGCGATAGCAACAACGGAAAGTATGTAGAGCATCTCTTGTGTACCGGTATACGGAATCTGATTAATGTCTACATAATCGTACCCTTGTGTGTATCCAGTGTATGCCACGCCCACGTTCGGATTTCTGTATGGCATGTAAGTGGTTGGGTATGCGTAATTTACAACTGGTTGTGGTTGTGCTACGGGAATGTTGTTGTTAATGACATTCGTGTTGGTGTTGGTAACTTGGTTATTGTTGTAGTTGAGATTCGTTCCACCAGTATATGTCACTACTGATTTTTGCTTAGGAATTGTTGGTTGTGTGTAAACAACAGGAGTGCTTTTCTTTTTAACAATGTTTACTGATGGTATCGAGTATGTGTAGTTTTTTGTTGGTGTGTGATAGTACGTACGAACAGTATCGTCATAGATAGTACGGGGTTGATCATTTACAAATGTTCGTGGTTCGTCGTTGTAGATAGTACGGGGTTGATCATTTACAAATGTTCGTGGTTCGTCGTTGTAGAATGTAGCTGAATTCCAATCACTCCAATCATCAGAA